>CAITDH010000260.1 GCA_903891045.1 uncultured Desulfobulbaceae bacterium
AATTCCTATGCCCCCTGACTCTTGCCCCCCCACAAAACCCGGCCAGTACCCTTCTGATTGTGAAATCCTTGAAGGCTACCATACCATGGCCAGAAACCAACCTTCCAGACCCGTGCGCAGTGCGGCCTGGCAAGCCGTGCTTTCCAAGGCCAAGCCCGTTAAGATCCTGCTTATGGATGTGGACGGCGTACTCACCGACGGCAGTCTCATGTATTCCCATGAGGGGCAGGAGTCCAAGGCCTTCAATACCCAGGATGGTTTTGGCCTGCGTCTCCTCCAGGAGGCTGGCGTGGAGATTGGAGTGATCACCGCCCGCAGCTCCGAAGCAGTGACCCGGCGTTGCGCCAACCTGAAGATGCGTTATGTCTATCAGGGGACCGGCAACAAAGTAGATGCCTACAAGGAGATCATCAGATTATCTGGCTGCAAGCCCTTTGAAATAGCCTACATGGGGGATGACTGGCTCGATCTGGCCCTCCTCAACCGCGCCGGATTCAGTGCCGCGCCGGCCAATGGTGTGCGTGAGGCACAGGAAGCCGCACACTACACCACGGAACACTCGGGCGGCCATGGCGCAGTCCGGGAGATCTGCGACCTGATCCTTGAGGCCAAAGGACGATACCAGGAACTTCTGCAAAACTATATGAGTCGATGAAGATAAATAGCAGAAACGTTATCTGGCTGGTTCCCTTGGCCCTGTTGCTCACCTTCCCTTTGTGGCGAATACCGCTGGCCGCCTTTCTCGCTCCCCGTGGCGGCTATGACCCTGCCTTGGCCCAGAATCAACCGAACACCCATGATTTCACCATGAATAGCGTTCATATCACCCAGAGCCATAATGGGAAGACAACCCTTGATCTTATTGCTACACGGGCCATGACCGGTAACACAACCAATGAATTCAAGATGGAGGACGTCAATGCCACCATCATCAGTGACCAGGGAGAACCAACTTACGTCACCGCCAGAAATGGTCTGTTTGACAAGGCATCAAGCCTGCTCAGCCTCGTTGGTGATGTCGTGATCAAAAAGCCCAAAGATAAATATGAAATCTACACCGACCTGCTTCACTATAACGACAAGACCAAGATAGCCGATTGCCCTGGGGCCACTAAACTCATTGGCAAGAAAGTATCTATCAAAGGCGGTAGCCTCAAGTATAATACCCTCACCAGCAGCTACGATATTGGCGGTCGGGTCTACTGCACACTTTCTGAATTTATCCAACCCTGATCCATCATCCCTCTCCGGCCTTACTCTTCCCCAATCGACAGCACCAGAAAACGCTCCCCATGGGCCTGCCAGCGAACATTTACGTCCCAAAGTGCCATCCCATACTCCCGCACCTGATGACGCTGGCTTGCTGGCCGGGGATCCTGCCCCAAGGTCTCAACAATCAATAACCTGAGCCTGCGACCTGTACGGTGTTCATAGTCGCCGCAATATTGCGCGGCCGCCTTGGTAAACACCACCTCCCGCGTCACTGATTCAGGCGGGGGGATAAAACCGCCACTGGCCGTGGGAACGCTGTCACTGTAGGGGACATAAGGCTTGATATCAACAACCGGTGTTTTATCGAGCAGGTCGATCTCGGCAATCTCCAGAAACAGTCCTTTTTTTTCTTTCCTGATTCCCGTGAGCCGAACCACAGAGATCCCCAGAAAATTAGGACGATGAGGACTGCGACTGGCAAAAACCCCCACCCGCTTCTGCCCGCCCAGCCAGGGAGGCCGGAGCGTGGGACGCCATCCTTCCGCCACCGCCTCGTGAAAGAGAAACTGGATCCAGATATGCGAGAAGGCATCCAGCCCCTTGACCATCTCTTCCCGGTTCCAGGGCGGCAACAACTCCAGACGGCCACTGCTGCTCGTGACCAGACCCGGCTGCCGGGGGATGCCAAATTTCTCCGGATAACAGGAATGAATGATGCCAATCGGCGATATGACATATGGGGGAAATTCAATCATTGAAACAAAGACGCAAAAAAGGGTATTCTGATTCAGGAAGTTCCGATCAAAGGACTATCTTTCATAAACACCTCAAAAAATAACCACTTCTACGGGACTTCACCATGGATTTTCTCAATCTTACTGATAAATGTTTTGTCATCTTCGGACTGGCCAATAAAAAATCCATTGCCTGTGCCATTGGCAAAACCCTGATTGCCCAAGGGGCACGGGTGATCCATGTGGTCCGGTCCCAAGCCCGGCAGGAAACCGCGCGCAGCCTCTTTCCCGGATGTCCGGTTTTTATCTGCGACGTGGAAGATGAGGGCAATATTCTCCGCGTCCGGGATGCAATTGGAGCGGAAATTCAGGCCGGGATGGGCGGACGCATTGACGGCCTGGTTCACTCCCTTGCTTTTGCCAACTACTCTGAGGGATTGCAGCCCTTTCATGCCACCTTGAAAAGGGATTTTCTCCAGGCCATGGATATCTCCTGTTTCTCCCTGATTGCCATTTGCAACCATTTCCAGGGACTACTGGCAACCAACGCCTCAGTGGTTACCATCTCCATCTCCACCACCCGAATGGCGGCAGAAAACTATGGCTATATGGCGCCGATCAAGGCAGCCCTGGATTCTTCCCTCTGCTTTCTCGCCAAGAGTTTTTCCGCTTTTTCCACTGTCCGCTTCAATGCCGTAGCCCCGGGGTTGCTCAAGACCTCTGCCTCCGCCGGCATTCCTGGCTATGTGGACAGTTATCTCTTTGCCGAAAAGGCCACCCTGAGAAAAAAGGCGCTAACCACCCAAGAGACAGCAGATACCGCCGTCTTTCTTCTCTCGGAACGGGCCTCAGGCATCACCGCCCAGACCCTGGTGGTCGATGCGGGTATGGCCATAAACTATTTTGACCGGGAAATTGTCACCAAGGCTATCAGCTGAATCCTGGTGTTTTGATTTTTCAAGACACCCATCTATTCAATAAACCATAGAGGAGAAAGCGGAAAATGGGAAAGCATCTGGTTCTGGCAGGCGGCGGACATGCCCACATGGTTACCCTGGCCAACATCAGGCTGTTGCGTGAGCTGGGACATACCGTAACCGTCATCGGGCCTTCCGAGTATCATTACTATTCCGGCATGGGCCCAGGGATGCTGGGCGCAACCTACGAACCGGGCGACATTCGTTTTGCCACCAGACAAAGAGTTGAGGAACAGGGCGGCATCTTTCGCTGCGACTCCATTGTCGGTATCGACCCTGCCTGCCGTCGGCTGGACCTGGCTTCCGGCCACAGGGTGCATTACGATGTAGTCTCCTTTAATACCGGCAGCAGTATCGATCTCCCAAAGATTGTTGGAGACGCCTCCACCATCTATACCGTGAAACCCATTGAACGCCTCTATGAGGCCCGGCAGCAGATCAGGAAAAAGGCGGAGCAGCAATCAGTGACTATTGCCGTTATCGGCGGCGGGCCAGCCGGGGCCGAGGTGGCGGGAAATATCCGGCAGCTGGTCAGCGGAACCGGTCACAAAACAAAGGTATCGCTCTTTGCCGGCCACCGGTTCATGGCCAGGTTTCCGGAAAATGTGCGCCGCAAGAGTCAGCATCTGCTGGAAGAAAATGGGGTGGTCATCCATGAATATGGCCACCTGAAGAGCATCCAGGACAACATCCTCGTCTTTGCTTGCGGCATCACGGAGCACGCCGATTTTATTATCCTGGCAACCGGCGTTCACCCCTCTTCTTTTTTTCGCCAGGCCGGGATCGCCGTTGGCCCGGATGGCGGCCTGCTGGTCAATCGCTATCTGCAAAGTCCTGACTATCCAGAGATCTTTGGCGGCGGCGACTGCATCTCTTTTGAGCCGCAACCACTCGACAAGGTGGGGGTCTATGCGGTCAGGGAAAATCCCATCCTTTTCCATAACCTTAAGGCCTCTCTCCAGGGTGAGGAGCTCATGCCCTTTGATCCCGGCGGTGACTATCTGCTGATCTTTAATCTGGGAAATGGTCAAGGGGTTTTACGTAAAAAATGGCTATTCTTTACCGGCAGGCTGGCCTTCTGGATCAAGGACTGGATTGACAAAAGGTTTATGACAAAATTTCAGAACGGATGAGCCATTGTTTGAATCACGAACCGCACAAACATCGGGGTTTTCATGCAGCCCGCGATTCAAAAGAAACCCAGCTTAATCCTCAGAGACCTCCTGTGAATGGCGGACGATCAAGGAAAGTGCTCTATCTGCCAAGGCCGAGAAGCATGAACAGCTTATAGGCAAGTGCGGCGACAATTCCGGCGGCGGGAAGAGTCAGAACCCAGGCCACGACCATAGTCTGTGCCACCCCCCAGCGCACGGCGGACAAGCGTTTGCTGGCACCCACGCCGAAAATGCTGCCCGAGATGGTATGGGTGGTGCTCACCGGCATCCCGAAATGGCTGGTCACAAAGAGGACGATGGCGGATGTGGTTTCGGCTGCAAAGCCGTGGACTGGTTCCAATCGGATGATCTTGTGGCCCATGGTCTTGATGATCCGCCAGCCGCCCACGGAAGTCCCCAGAGCCATAACTGTGGAACAGGACAGCACCACCCAGGTCGGCACGACAGGTTCAGAAAGTAT
>CAITDH010000261.1 GCA_903891045.1 uncultured Desulfobulbaceae bacterium
GTAGCCGCGGAAGCTGCTATCAGTCCCCATCTCATCTACCGCCTTGTGAAAAGCGGCAATGCAGGCTGCTGGCAGGGCGCGGGTCACATCGCCGATCCCCAGCCGGATGATATCTTTTTCAGGATGGGCCTGCTGAAAGGCGGCCACTCGTTTGGCGATATTGGAAAACAGATATGATGCCTGGAGCTTGAGATAATTTTCGTTGATGGTGATCATGGGGACAATTTCTCTTAAATTTGTTATGGTGGATGGAACTACTCAAATGAAGTGCTGAGCCGTTGTAAAAAAGAATATGTTATTTGCCAGGCGCCACTCAAATAACCAGCCGGAACAGATTGGCTGTTTATTTGAAGCGGCATAAGAATCCGGTCGCTCTTCATCCATCCATGGAGCGAGCGACACTATGCCATCCATGGCCGTCGTAAATAAAAAGAACAAGAAAAGCTTTGCTCTTTTTATAACGGCTTCTAAAATTGCTGTCAACCGTCAAGGCCGCTCTGATGGGTGATGCAGATAAAGACAATGAGGATCCAATGAACCAGCAGACACCGCCGACCTTTTATCGGCAGGATTATACCCCCCCGAACTATTTTACCGATGAGATTGAACTGACCTTTCAACTGAATCCGGATTCCACCCTAGTCACGGCCAGGTCTTTGTTCAGGCGCAATCCTGAGCAAAGTTCCGGGAAACAGTCCCTGGTTCTTGATGGTCAGGAACTGGAACTTGTCAGCATTACCCTTGATTCCAGACCGCTTGCGACGGGTGACTATGCGGTGACGGATACGGGAATCATGGTGCATGCCGTCCCGGATACCTTTCTTCTTGAGATCACGACCCGTATCTTTCCGGATTGCAATACTGCACTCGATGGTCTCTACCGCTCCAGTGGCAATTACTGCACCCAATGTGAGGCGGAAGGGTTTCGCAAGATCACCTATTACCAGGATCGTCCCGATGTGATGGCCCGCTTCACCACCCGGATTGAGGCAGACACAAAGACCTGTCCGGTCCTGCTCTCCAATGGCAATCTGGTGGAGAATGGTAGTCTTGATAGTGGCAGGCACTTTGCGGTGTGGCAGGACCCTTTTCCGAAACCCTGTTATCTCTTTGCTCTGGTGGCAGGTGATCTTGTCTGCCTTGAGGAGAGCTTTATCACCCGATCAGGGCGCAAGGTGCGTCTTCAAATTTATGTCGAGCCCCGGAATCATGGGAAGTGCGGTCACGCCATGCAGTCCTTGCACAAAGCCATGTGCTGGGACGAGGAGGTCTTTGGTCTGGAGTATGATCTCGACCGCTATATGATCGTGGCCGTTGATGATTTTAATATGGGGGCCATGGAGAACAAGGGGCTGAATATCTTTAATTCCAAGTATGTCCTTGCCAGTCCGGAAGCAGCGACTGACCAGGACTATCTGGGGGTAGAAGGGGTTATCGCCCACGAGTATTTCCATAACTGGACGGGCAACCGGGTCACCTGCCGGGACTGGTTCCAGCTCAGTCTCAAAGAGGGGCTCACCGTGTTTCGGGATCAGGAGTTTTCAGCAGATATGAACTCGCGGTCCGTGCAGCGTATTGATGATGTCCGGATTTTGCGCACCTTTCAGTTCAAGGAGGATAGCGGCCCCATGGCCCATCCGGTCCGTCCTGATTCCTACGTGGAGATCAATAATTTTTACACGGTTACGGTATATAACAAAGGGGCGGAGGTAATCCGCATGATGCATACCCTCCTTGGCGCCGAAGGGTTTCGCCGGGGCATTGACCTCTATTTCGCCCGGCACGACGGTCAGGCTGTGACCTGCGATGATTTTGTGGCGGCCATGAGCGATGCGTCCAGGATTGACTTGGAACAGTTTAAACGCTGGTACAGCCAGGCCGGAACCCCGATGCTGCAGGTTGATGAGTTTTGGGATGGAGAGAGTGGGATGTACTCCCTGACGGTTGCACAGAGCTGTGCCCCAACTCCCGGACAGGAGATAAAGCAACCTTTTCATATTCCCTTGAGAATCGGTCTTCTGGATGGCCGTGGCAAGGATATGGCTGGGCTGGAAACCTTGCTGCAGTTGCGGGAGAAGAAGCAGTCCTTTAATTTTCCCGGCCTTGCCGCAAGGCCGGTGCTTTCTTTTCTGCGCAATTTTTCGGCCCCGGTCAAGGTGGAGCCGTTTCAGAGACGGGAGGAACTGACTTTTCTCATGGCCCATGACAGCGATCTGTTCAGTCGCTGGGATGCTGCGAACCGGCTTAGTGAGTCAGTTATCCTGGAATGCGTACACACCTTGCAGCAAGGTGGCGTTCCGGTTCTTGATCCATCGTTTATTCATTCCCTGCGCCTGAATTTACTGCAACAGGGGAGTGATAAAGCTCTTCTGGCCCAGGCCCTGACCCTGCCTGCGGAAACCACCCTGGCGCTGCAGATGGAGGTGATTGATCCTGATAATCTCTATCTGGCTCGCCGGTTTGTCAGGGCTGAGATGGCCCGGCAGTTGCATCAGGAGTTTCGTCAGGTCTATGTGGAGAACAGCGAGATCGGAGGTTATACCTTAACTCCCGAGGCCATGGGCCGCAGGAGCCTGAAAAATATATGCCTTTCCTTACTGCTGGCCATGGATCCTTTACCTGTAGATTATCTGGAACTGGCGATGAACCAGTATGAGCAAAAGGCCAATATGACTGATGTTATGGCCGCCCTGAGCGCCCTTGCCCATTGCCCGGTAAAAGAGCGGCAGGAGGCTTTGGCTGATTTTTATCAGCAATGGCAGGCAGAGCCTCTGGTGGTTGACAAGTGGCTGACCTTGCAGGCTACCTCAAGCCTTGATGATACCCTGGGGACCGTAAAAAAGCTGCTGACTCATCCTGCATTTTCTCTCAATAATCCCAACAAGGTTCGGTCCCTGATCGGTGCTTTCGGCACTGGTAATCATGTGCGTTTTCACGCGGCGTCAGGCGCTGGATATGCCTTTCTAGCCGAGCAGATTCTCACCCTTGATTCCATTAATCCACAAATTGCCTCCAGGTTGATGGTTCCCTTTACAACTTGGAAGCGCTATGATACAAACAGGAGGCAATTGATGCGGGAACAGATGGCCAGGATCGCCAGCCAGCCGGGCCTATCGGCTGGCGTTTATGAATTGGCACAGAAGAGCTTGTTATAACAGTGAAAATATTGACCAGAACTGGAAAATGGTAAGAATGTCAAGGCTTCAAGGACGTAAAAAGGCAGATGCAGAATAAACTTTTTTTGATTGCAGCCGGGCTGATATTTGGAGGCATAATCCTTCTATTCATGTCCATTATCCCAGTCAGGGCGATTATTAATCAGTTGCCTATGGAAAATGTCCGGACCCGGTGGAAAACACTGCTCAGTCTAATCTTCTTGTTTGTTTCAGGTTATATTCTATATGCCTTGCTGCATAGCCCAGATTCCATCAACTCTATTGCCGACCTTGTCGTCCCTGGAATATTTTTGGGCGGGGCCATTTTTGTCTTTATGGTCTGCTCTCTTTCTTTGGAAACGGCCACTGATCTGCGGCAGATTTATATCCTTGAACAGGAGGTTATCACTGATCCCTTAATGGGGATTTACAATCGTCGATATCTCGATCGCAGACTTAATGAAGAAGTCCAGCGAGCCAGAAGGTATGAGCTGCCCTTTGCTATCTTTCTTCTTGATATTGATTTTTTCAAGAAGGTCAACGATACGTACGGTCACCAGATTGGTGATATGGTCTTGAAAAAACTTGGGACGGTGATTGTTGACTCCGTGCGTGAGCTTGATATTGTGATCCGCTATGGAGGGGAGGAAATTCTGGTGATCCTGCCCAATACCCGAGTGGCGAATGCAGTTGAATTGGCCCAGCGGGTACGTCAGAAGGTTGAAGAGACGATGGTGGTAGAACCGAATATGGGAAAAGACCAGCCTGCCATCTATGTCACCGTCAGCATCGGGGTTGCCGGATATCGGTTTTCTGGCGGTTGGGATACCGCCAGCAGGGTGGTGGAACGTGCTGATCAAGCCCTGTATCAGGCAAAAAAACAGGGCCGCAACAGGGTGGTTTCCAGCAATGATTATGATAACCTGAATTGAGTATCCTTGACTTGGTCACCTGGTCTCGATGTTATTCCTTTTCATGGCCTCTTTGACCTCACTGACCGGGACCTCTTGACGATGGAAGATGCCGGCAGCGAGCGCCGCCTCCACATCCGTCTCCAGGAAGACATCGACAAAATGCTGGGCCGACCCCGCACCTGATGAGGCAATCACCGGAATGGAGACCGCCCCTCGCACCTGCCTGATCAGTTCGTGATCAAACCCGCTGTTGGTCCCATCCTTGTCAATACAGTTGAGCAGGATCTCGCCTGCCCCCAGCAGTTCACACGTGCTGGCTAGTTGTACTGCATCAATATCACGTCCCTCCCTGCCGCCTTTGACGGTGCACTGATACCAGCAATACTTTTCACCCTGCGGCCCAGGGGTGGCCGTCTCAATGGTGGTATGGGTGGTGTAGTTGGGCGTCTGCACATAAACCCGCCTTGGATCAACGGAGATGACCACGGCCTGGGCTCCATAAACAAAAGAGATCTGTTCAATAGCGCTTTTGCCGCTCCGCTTGCCCGCCTTCAGGTATTCCTCAACCGCATATACCGCGTCACTGCCGATGGAGATCTTGTCTGCCCCGGAACGGAAATATTCGGCGGCTACATCGAGCGGGGAATAATGTTTGCCGGTTGAATCGGTGAATTCCCGGATGCCGCCGCCGATGGTCAGCGGCACAAAGACATTCTCCGAGGTGCGCCGCAGGACTTCGAGCATGGGTTGATCCTGCATGGGAAAGTCCCGGAAGCCGGTGATGTTGAGGAAGGTGATCTCATCAGCGCCCTCTTCATAATAGCGGCGGGCGAGTTCAACCGGTTTGCCCAGGTTGCGCACCTCGCCTTCATTGCGCACATCGTACTGATCACCTTTGGTCACCACCAGGTCGCCGGAATCGTTGGTCCGCACGTCCAGGCAGGCAATAATCCGTTTGGCGATCTGTGTCTTTTTAGTGGTAACCGGCAGGGCCGGGCGAATCGTTATGGATTCACGACCCTGTGAATCCAGGTAATTCTTGAGGATACCCAGTCCGGCCTCGCCGCTTTTCTCGGGATGGAACTGAAAGGCGGTGACGTTCCCTTTTTCGACGCCACTGACAAAGGATTCGCCGTAATCGGTGGTGGCAAGCAGCCAGTCCGGCCCGACATCAGCGATTGATGCCCGGTAGGAATGGACAAAATAAAGCTTCTGGTCATGATAGTCCTTGAGGATAGGAGATTCCTTGTGAAGAACAATCCCGTTCCAGCCAATCTGGGGTACAGACAGATCGCGGGTGGTGAACCGTTTGACCTGACCGGGCAGGATGGCAAGTCCGGCCACGCCCGGTGATTCCTCGCTGCCTGCAAACAAGGCCTGCAGGGCGACACAGATGCCAAGAAAGGGTTTGTTGAGGCGGATCCGCTCAATGAGAGGTTCCACCAGACCGTCTTTTTGCAGGCGTTGCATGACCGAGCCGAAGCTGCCAACTCCTGGGAAGATCAGTTTTTCGGCAGTAAGGATATCCTGCGGTCCCTGAACGTCACGAACCGTATAGCCCAAGCGGGCAATGGCGTTTCTGACGCTGCGGACATTGCCGGCGCCGTAATCAAGGAGTGTTATCATGGTAAGCCCTTATCCCTTCGTTCCTATCTTTGTGTAGTATTTGCCATGGGCACAGCCCCGGCACAGCAGTTTGCCGTCCTGTTCGACATCGCGGCAATCCTGGACCCAGTCGCCACAGGACTGACATTGGATGCGCTTGAGAGGACGTCCTGGCATATCCTGTTCAGGGATCGTTACGGTTACCTCTTCGACAGTGAAGAGTTCCTCCTGGGGCATGATCCGGTAGGCATCGAGTTGCCGCGCGTATTTATTCTCGATCTCCGGGCAATATTTTTTCGAGAGCTCGCGCGACTCTTCACGGGCAACAATCCGTACTGCCTTGCCGGTGTCCAGATTGACAAAGGTGGCGGCCATGATCCCGTAATCAACCCAGCGCATGGAGCGTTTACCCAGGCTGCAGCCGGTGACGGACTGGATGGCATCGGTGGCGCAGCGATCAATCTCGACCAGGACGTAGAGTTTTTTTCGGTCCAGCCCTTTGGGGTCTTGAATACCGATAGCCTCCAGGCCGATCATCGACATCCGTACCCCGATCACCTGACCGGCACAGATATGACCATGAATCTTGGTTGATATCTCAAGTAATGCCTCAAATGATTCCATTTACATTTCTCCCCGTGATTCATTGGTGAAACAACCATGTGAAAGTGTTTACTTTACTTCTGCACAGTTCAGGTGTCAACCACTGGATGTTGGCGACACCGGCGTTTTTTTCTGGTTGTCATATCAAAAAAAATCTGGTTATATGGCTCGAATCTCAGCGCCTTACGGTCTTGTCATGCAAGACAGTCAGGCGCTATATCATCGTTATTTCATATCTTTGGAGAGTCGTTTTGACACACAGATTTCCCCACGTCTGAGCAATACCCCGGCACACGCCGGCCGTCCCGGTTCGGGATGGACGATATTGCGACTCTCCTGCCCCCCATGAACGGTCCCAGGCGCTAACCAGGTAGTTTCCCTCCTTGTTCGCTGACGTTGTTCGCGGCTGATTGCAGAGAGCCGCGGCAGATCCGGAAATGTTTTTCCGGTATAACGTACAGCAAAGGAGGAGCTATGCACGCTTCTATTCCCACTTCCTCCGCTTTAAAAACGGTCGGTGCGGTTCTGGTGGTGGGTGGCGGGGTGGCCGGTGTTCAGGCCGCACTCGATCTCACCGAACTCGGCCTCAAGGTCTATCTGGTCGAAAAGTCCGGCGCCATCGGCGGGGTCATGGCCCGGCTGGACAAGACCATTGCCCAGGCCCAGGCCGCGGCCGGTCGGGCCTGCCAACCTCTGGCCAAGGGCTCGATTTCGCCCGAGCCCATCGTTTCCCATGTCGATGCCGAACTGTGCATCGGCTGCGGCGCCTGCGAAACCTTCTGCCCCTACAAGGCCATCACGATTGACAAGGAGGTAAAGCCCCGCAAGGCCCAGACCCTGACCGCCTCCTGCAAGGGCTGCGGCGTCTGTGCAGCCCGCTGTCCGACCATGGCTATTGATATGGGCCGCTTCACCCTGGAAGGCATCCGGGCGCAGATCGCGGCCTTTGGCAGAGAAATAGGTGTTTAGGTAGAAGGCTGAAGACTGAAGGCCGAAGACTGAAGGTTAAAGAACAAAGGCTGAAATGTTACCGAAACTGATGTGTCACATGTTTTGTGGTGCTCTTCCTTCGGTCTTCAGCCTATACACCTTTATTTTTACAACAAGGAAATAATCATGACCGAATCATACCAACCGAAGATCTTAGGCTTTTTATGCAACTGGTGCTGCTACACCGCCGCCGATTCAGCAGGCGTGGGCCGCTACCAGTACCCGCCGAACCTGCGGGTCATTCGCATGATGTGCAGCGGCAGGCTTGATCCATCCTTTCCCCTGGAAGGACTGGCCCAAGGGGCCGACGCCATCTTTGTCGGCGGCTGTCATCCCGGCGAATGCCACTATCAGGATGGCAACTACCATGCCCTGGTCACCGCCGCCCTGGTGCACGAAACCCTGGCCCGGCTGGGAATAAACAGCCAACGTTTTCTCATCGACTGGGCCTCAGCCGCCGAGGGCCCGAACTTTGTCAAGATCATCACCCGGTTCACGGAACAGGCCGCAACCTTGGGGCCACTGGGAAAAAGCGAAGGCATCGACCCAACATTGTTGCGCGAAAAACTGGCCCTGGCAGCTGCCACGGCCAAAGATCGCAAGGTCAGAATGAGCCTGATCAGCGCCTCCAAGGAGATGATGAAGGGTGCAGATTTCTCGCGCTCAACCATTGCCGGGCTGGTGCATGACAAGTGTGACAAGGCCTTGACCGAACTGATTGGAGAGTCTGCCCCATGAGCAGCACCACAGAATGGCTGGATTACTAACATTTACAACGGGAAGGGTTCAATGGAGAATTCTTTCTGCAATGAATTGATGGGTACAACCCCATCACAACGAAAAAAGGAGAACACCATGTTTCAAGTAACGGAATCAGCAATTGAAAACCTCAAGGAGTAGCTGGCAAAAAACGACATCAACTCCGCCGTCCGAGTGGTCATGCAGAGCAGTTGCTCCGGCACCAGTCTGGGTCTTGGCCTGGATGATAAAAAGGACTCTGACAAGGTGTTTGAGGAAGACGGGGTCACCTTTCTGGTAGATGACGCGATATTTGCCACCACCGGCGCCATTAAGGTCGATTACATTAAAGCTTCCGGCTGTGGCTGTGGTGGCGGGAGTGGCAGCGGTGGTTTTTCGGTAAGTTCGGAGAAAAAACTGGGCCGTGGTGGCTCCTGCTCAACCGGCTCCTGTTCGAGTGGATCCTGCGGTTGTTAAAAAAGGGCCTCGGTCACCAGACCGGGGCCATTGCCTGGATACTGAAATCATCAACCGCAGCGGGACGGAGGGAACCGGTTTTTCCGGCAAATCCGTCCCGTTACGTCCCATACAAAGGACAAAGAGAATGAATCGACTCCACGACTTTGCCGGTGAAGCCATCGGCACCTGTATCCTGGTCTTTTTCGGCTGCGGTTCGGTGGCTGCCACTGTGCTGTTTTCCGCCCATTCAGGACTTTTTCAGGTGGCGGCCATCTGGGGCATCGGGGTCACCCTGGCGATTTACGCCACCCGCCATCTTTCCTGCGCGCATCTCAATCCCGCAGTCAGTCTGGCCATGGTCATTGGTCGCCGCATGCCTGCGGCCAAGCTCCCTGCCTATCTCAGCGGCCAGTTCGCCGGGGCCTTTCTGGCGGCCTGCCTTTTGTATCTTCTCTTCGGACCATCCATTGCCGCCTATGAAACCGTCCACGGTATTGTCCGCGGCGCGCCCGAATCGGTGCGAACCGCCATGCTCTTTGGCGAGTTCTACCCCAACCCCGGTGCCGGCTCGGTCGCGATGGTCAGCAGCTTTAATGCCTTTAGCGCCGAGGCAGTGGGCACCTTCATTCTGGTATTCCTCATCTTTTCCCTGACCGAGGGCTGCAATGTCGGTCGGCCGGATGAGGCCCTGGCCCCTCTGTTTATCGGTCTCACCGTGACCGTCATTATCTGTATCCTGGCCCCGCTTACCCAGGCCGGGCTCAACCCGGCGCGCGACCTTTCGCCCCGGTTGTTTGCCTGGCTGGCGGGCTGGCGACAGGCGGCCATGCCTGATGCCGGGTATGGATTTTTGACCGTCTATGTGCTGGGGCCGCTGACGGGTGGGACTCTGGCCTCGCTCTTTTTCACCTCTTGCGTTCAACCCCTGATGAACAAAAAAAACCAGACAGGCTGCGGCTGTCAGAAATAGTCAACCCACCAGAAAAAAAGGAAAAAAGTCATGCAATCGCCTCCGACAACGCAAGAACAATTACAGGAATATTATGGCAGGATACTGAACAGTTCCCAAGATCTCAAGACCAAGGCCTGCTGCTGCGATGGAGAATCCCTCTCGGTCGGAATGAAGGAAATATTGAAAACCATTGCCCCCTGAGATCCTTGCCCGCTCCTATGGCTGCGGCTCGCCCATTCCGGACTGTCTGGAAGGCTGCACCGTGCTTGATCTGGGGTGCGGTGCGGGACGGGATGCCTTTCTTCTTTCCCGGCTGGTCGGCCCTGAGGGCAAGGTCATCGGCGTGGACATGACCGAAGCACAGCTGGCCGTGGCCCGCAGCCATGTAGATGTCCAGATGCAGGCCTTTGGTTATCGAAAGGCCAATGTGGAGTTCCGGCAGGGGTATATGGAAAACCTTGCTGCACTTGGCCTGGCGGATAACTCGGTGGATGTGGTTATCTCCAACTGTGTGATTAATCTGTCGCCGGACAAACGGTCCGTCTTTGCTGAAATCTTCCGGGTGCTCAAGCCGGGCGGTGAACTCTGTTTTTCCGATATCTTTGCCGGGCGCAGGGTGCCGGAACATTTCAAGGAGGACCCGATCCTGCATGGGGAGTGTCTGGCCGGGGCCTTGTACCTTGAGGATTTCCGCAGACTGCTGCGGGAGGTTGGATGCCCCGACTGCCGGGTCATGCAAAAACGCAGGGTGCAGCTTGATAACCCGGCTGTCGAGGAGAAAATCGGCATGATTGATTTTTTCTCCATGACCATTCGTGCCTTCAAGATCGCCTGCCTGGAAGATATCTGCGAAGATTTCGGTCAGAGCGCCACCTATCTCGGCACCATTCCCCGTCATCCCCATGTCTGGCAGCTGGACGACCACCATCGTCTGGTCACCGGTAAACCCATGCTGGTCTGCGGCAATACAGCCGCCATGCTGGAGGAAACCCGGTTTGGCAGATATTTCCGTATTTCCGTCAACCGCACCGTCCATTTCGGTCCTTTTGACTGTATAAGTTCGACACCGGACAGTGCCAACACCTCCTGCGGTTGTTGACTTGGCATCCAAACAAATAGAAGAAAGCGAAAACTATGAACGTAAGGCACATTAAAACAAAGACCTGTCGAATGACGTGTAGCCTATGCCGGAACAGCCGGACAGTACAACATCCCAGCCCTGCTAAATAATATGATCATGAAAATAATCTCATTGGAGATCCATCACACCCGCCTATTTACTAAACGTTTGGCCTACATGGCCAAGACCGGAAAAATCGAACGCATTGTCGCCGACCGGGCAAGGCAGATTATTGCTGATCTGCAGATAAACCCCCGACATGAGGAGGCGGAATGCAAACGTACCCATAACGGCGAACTGCGTCTGAATGATTGCCGCAAGTATGACCTTTCCTGCGGCTTCCGGCTCGTCGCCCTGAAAAGGGGCAGGCGGTTGATCTTCACCTATATCGGCAGCCACGACGACTGTCAGCGCTGGATAGAAAACAACCGTGACTATCAGGATGATATTGAAGTTACACAAGTTCCTCTGATTAGTGGTGCGGAAGATAGCCGGCAATCAGAGGCGGTCATCGGGACAGAACTGGATAATGATAAATATGAAGAACTGCTGATGGGAGAAATTGATGAAAGAGTGTTACGCGAAATTTTCTCAGGACTTTGTAATAATGGCTGATGGAGCCAGGCCAGCGGAAAATGGCAGCGGTGGTGCGGAGCTGAGAGTCAAGGCCCAAATTGGCCATAATGAAGAGAGAAATTCTCTCTGATATAGCAACCCTCATCCCGTCCTTTAAACTCACTCCCACCAAAGGTATGGGCGTGATGAATTTCTTTACACCAGGCTTAAAACTCCACCCCTTTCTGCGCCTTGACCCCGTTCTGGAAAGGATGCTTGATCTCCCGCATCTCGGTGACCAGATCGGCGAGTTTTATCAGGGCCTCAGAGGCATAGCGGCCGGTGATGGCGATATGCATGGCAGCCGGCTTGTCGCGGAGAACGGCAAGGATCGCCTCTTCTTCAATGATCTGGTAATGGGACAGATAGGTGAGCTCGTCGAGGATTACCAGTTCGTGCCTGTTCTCCCGGATGGCTTGAGCGGCAAACTCCCAGGCCTCACGGGCTGCGGCCTTGTCTTTTTCCAGATCATCAGACTTCCAGGTGAATCCTCGGCCCATCACATGAAAGTCAAGCAGGGGCTTGAACCGCGTGGCGGCCACAAGTTCTCCGTACTTCCAGCTTCCCTTGATAAACTGGATAATGCAGACCCGATGTTCGTGGCCCAGGGCCCGGAAGGCCAGACCCAACGCCGCTGTGGTCTTGCCTTTGCCGTTGCCGGTGAAGACGGCGATCAGCCCTTTGGTGGAATCCTTACCCTTTGGCGTTACGGCTGCCATGGCTGAACTCCTTGTCATAGAGTTTGGATACGGCCGCAAGCGGCAGATCAGCAAAGACCCGGCCTACGCAGATGATCGCGGTCTTGCTGATATCGGCCTCGCGGATTTTGGCGGCGATGTCGGCAAGCGTCCCCATGACGATCCGCTCATCGTCCCAGGTCGCTTTTTCCACCACCGCCACCGGGGTATCTTGAGGATAGCCGCCGGCCAGCAGTTCAAGGACCACGGTCTCAATCATCGATACGGAAAGAAAGATGAGCATGGTGGTCTGATGGGTGGCCAGAAGTCGCAATCTTTCAAGATCAGGCACCGGCGTCCTGCCCTCCTGACGGGTGATGATGACCGTCTGGGCGATCTCCGGCAGGGTCAGTTCCGCCTTTAAGGCAGCGGCAGTGCCAAAGGCGGAGCTGACACCCGGCACTACAATGTAGGGGATTGCGAGAGCGTCGAGTCTTTGCATCTGTTCTTTAATGGCCCCGAAGATGGAAGGGTCGCCGGTGTGCAGGCGCACCACTGATTGACCATTGCGCCAGGCAGTTGTCATTGCCTCAATAATCTCATCCAGATTCATCCCGGCGGAATCATGGATTTCGGCCTTGCATTCTGCCAGAATTGCCGGATTGACCAGACTGCCGGCATAGACGATACATCCGGCATGATCCAGCAGGCGTCTGCCCTTGACGGTTATCAGCTCCACGTCTCCAGGTCCTGCCCCGACAAAGGCAATCGGTTCGACGGCCCGGTTAGGTTCATTCATCTGTTTTCTCCTGTTCCGTATTCTTTTTCTGGCCGACGATAATAGTAATGGGGTGCATGGCCTGACTCTCCTGCTCCGGTCGCTTTTGCGCCGTCCATGGCGCCAGCGACACTGGGCTGTCCGTGGCCTGCGGATAGCAGCGCCGGGTAACCTTGATCTCGCTGAGGGTGACCTCCAGTCCCTGTGCGTGGAGGTATTCCGGCGCGTCCTGTGCTGTCTTTTCGAGAACCGCATTGACCACAATCCTGCCCCCAGGGGTCAGTCTCTTTGCCGCATGATCAATGATGGCGTGGAGTTGCCCGCCGCTGCCGCCGATAAAGACCCGATCCGGGGCCGGCAGATAGGTCAGGATGTCGGGGGCGCCGCCCTGAAGCAGTTTGAGATTCCAGGCCTGGAATTGTTCGCGGTTTTTTTGAATATTTTTTACCTGTTCCTCTTCCCGTTCAACGGCAAAGACCTGAAGCTCAGGAAAGAGACGGGCCGCCTCCAGACCTACTGAACCGGAACCGGCACCCACGTCCCAGAGCACCCCTTGTCGTGGCAGCCGTAGGGCATGCAGGCTGGCGGCCCGCACCTCATTTTTGGTGATCAGGCCGCGACTGTGGGTGATCTCGTCTTCCGCCAGGCCAAAGTAGGGAACCATGGGAGATGACGAGGTCTTAATCAGAATCATAACATTGAGAGGGGTAAAGGTCTGTTCGGCAATCTCGGAGAGGGTGCCGGTGTGTAACCGTTCATTGTCCATTCCCAAATTTTCCGCCACGTACAGAACATACTCGGCATCGATCCCGTTGCCGCATTCAGTCAGCAAGGATTTGGCAATCTGGTCAGGACTGGAATTATGATCGGTAAAGAGGAAAACCTTGTCATGGGTGAGGAGGGTCGCGGCAAGGTTGTTTGCCTCGCAGGCCAGGGATGGCCCAGTGTCGCTCGCTCCAGGGATGGACGAAGAGCGACCCCGTCCATGCAGGGAGAGGAATCCGGCATCATCCCAGGGGATCTTAAAGCGGGAAAAGGCGAGCTGCATGGAAGAGAGCGCTGGATGGATTGCGATCCGGTCAGGGCTAAAAAACTGGAGCAGGGTGCGGCCAATTCCAAAAAAAAGGGGATCGCCGCTGGCAAGAACCACCACATCGCCGTGGGTCAATTCCCGGGCCGCCTGAACGAGCGCCTCCTGAACCGGGGCAATGGGGATCAGGCGTATTGTCGACAGATCATTAAGGAGCGGGGAAAGTAATGTCTGATGGCGTTTGGAGAGAACCAGGGCCTGGCAATTGCGTATGCGTTCAAGAGATCTTGTATCAGGAAACGCCCCGGAGCTCTCCACCCCGATGAGATACAGGGTTGTCTGTTTCATGGCAGGATTCATGGTGACAGGTTCCCCGCGACCGATTCAACAATCTGTCTGGAACTATGCACAAGATAGACCGTGACCGGCAGACCAGAGACTTCCTGACAATAATCACGAGCTGCACAGCAGACCTTTTTTATAGAATCATGGGCGTCCATGGTGATCAGCCGTTCATAAATCTCGCGGGCGGTATTAGATCCAGAAAGTCTATCCAGGATAGCAGGTGCGACCCCCAAGGTCGCCAGAAAAGAGATGGCATCTTTGACTTCGAGGGCGCCATGACGGACATGGGTCTGGGGGATGCGCATGGCGCCTTTTAACACCTTGGCCCACATGGCCGCCAGATGAATAGCGGTAAAACTATGTTTCTTGGCATCCTCCAATGAAAATTGAAGGTAGTCGCCCATCATCACATAGGCTTCATCGGGCAGCAGCAACTGCTGTTGTACTGCCAGTTCTGAGGTCCGGCCGGTGGAGAGAACTATTTCTTTTACCCCGGATTTACGGGCGACATTCATCGAGGCGCTGATGGTGGCAGTCCAAGCCTCAGCCGAGACGGGCCTGACGATTCCGGTTGTCCCCAGGATGGAAAGACCGCCAATAATCCCCAGCCTGTGGTTCAGGGTCTTTTTAGCCAGTTCCTCACCGTTGGGGATGGAGAGGATTACTTGTAAAGATTGATTGAGATCCGTTGCATACAGGGAAAGGGCCTCAGTCACTGCCTCCCGGATCATCTTCCTTGGGACCGGATTCACTGCCGGCTCGCCCACGGGAATAGCCAGTCCTGGTTTGGTCACGGTACCAATCCCTGTGCCACTGGAAATGATTATCTGCTCATCTTGTTGTCTAGCTTGGGGGACAAATCTGACCTCAGCCTCGATTCGTGCCCCGTTGGTAACATCCGGGTCATCGCCGGCATCCTTGATCACGGCGGCCAGGGTTGTGGTGTGAGCTGGATCTGACCACTGGCAGGCGCAGAGTTGAAAAGAGACCCGCGTTCCATCGGGGAAGGGGATGTCAACCTGGTCCTGTGCCTGTCCACTGATCAGCATAAGGGTCGCAGCCTTGGCGGCGGCGGCGGCGCAGGCCCCGGTAGTGTATCCTGACCGTAATTTTTTCATCCACAGATGCTCATTGCATTTTAATCATAAAAAAAAGCCGTACAGTAATTTACTGTACGGCTTTTCAATCCAATATCAATCCA
>CAITDH010000262.1 GCA_903891045.1 uncultured Desulfobulbaceae bacterium
AAGTTCTTATGTTCCCCCCCCTGAAATACTCCCGGCTGTGTGGGAATGACATAGCATTATATGCTGCATTACTCCCGCATAGTGGGAGTCCAGGAAGGTGATAGCTGAGTTTCCTATAGAGGCACTTAACTTATTGATTTATAATTTTTTCTTGCTATAGTGCCTTAGCTGAGAACTATGTGATTTTGTTGCAAGAGAGGGGATATTCTGTTTTTTCCTTGACATGAGGACGTGGAATCTCGGGAGGGGGGATTTATGGCTGGGGATGAAGATTTTGATAAGCACGAGCCAGGGGTAATAAATGGTGATAATCTGCTTGAAGATGATGCCTTTGATCTTGCAGAAATCACCGGTGGTTTTGTTCTGGAAAAGCATTCGCTTTCTGGTGAATGGGTGGATGGGCGACAAGGAGTTGTGGCGAAAGACGATGATGGCAATGATGATTTTTCGGTAGATCTGGACGAAGATGAGGGGTGTCATCTTGCCGGGTGTTCGTCAGGACAGGGTTGTCATACCGTTGATCCCATGAATATCTATTTGCGGGAGATGGGCACCATGACCCTGCTCAGCCACGAAGAGGAGTTGGAGCTGGCGCGGATGATGGAGGAGGGGTTGTCTCGTGTCCAGCGGGCGGTATTGGCTACTCCTTTGGCTATTCCCGCTCTGCAGGCAGTGGCGAAGGAGCTGCAGGCTGGTCGGGTAAAGATCTTTCAGGCATTAAAGGGGATCCCTGATAATCAGAATGATATTATTGCCCAGGCACATGACGAGTTTATTGATCGGGTCGCACGGGCTACAGAGCTTGAACAGGAGAGAGAGTGGTTGCGGCAGAGTTTTCTTGGTTGTGTTGATGGCTCTGAAGAGGATAGGGATATCTATCAGCAGATCCTTGATAGAGGGACAAAAATAACAGAGATTTTTCAGGACAGGCTTATTTGTCCTCGCTGTATCAATGGCATTGCTGCTGGTCTGGATGATTTGGCAAAACGGTTCCGCCTGGTTCGGGCACAGGTGATGCAGGAGTACAAGCTGGCGGCGGCAGGCCAGGAAGACCTGGAACTCAGCCCTTTGGAGCTTGAGAAAAAAGTAGGCCGCCAGATGCGTGAGGGGCTTGGTTTTGGTTATCGGGCCTTGCATGCGACCCTGCATGAGATAGAATCGGCACGAGAAACCGTCAAATACGCAAAAGAATCACTGGTACGGGCAAATTTACGGCTGGTGGTCTCGGTTGCCAAGAAATTTTTCAATCGTGGGCTGCAGTTTCCTGATCTTATTCAAGAGGGCAATATCGGTTTGATGAAGGCCGTTGAAAAATTTGATTACCATCGAGGGTATAAGTTCAGCACCTATGCTACCTGGTGGATTCGTCAGGCTATTACCCGCGGTATTGCTGATCAGGGGCGGACTATCCGTCTGCCGGTACACATGATCGAGACAATCAACCGCTTGCTGCGCGTGACCAGAGATTTTATCCGTGTCGAAAACAGGGAGCCAAGTCCTGAAGAGATGGCGGAACAGCTTGGTTGTGATGTTGCAAAAATTAAAGCAGCGCTGAAAACGGCCAAGGATGCCGTTTCTCTGGATACGCCGGTGGGAGTTGATGAGGAATCGTTTCTTTCCGATTTTATCGAAGATTGTGGCAGTATAGGTCCCGATGAATCTTCAATGGTCGATAGCTTGAAAGAATGTCTCTGCCGAGTGATGTCGTCTCTTTCCGCGCGCGAGGCTAAGGTTTTGCAGATGCGATACGGTATCGACGTGAGTTGTGATCATACCCTGGAAGAGGTGGGGAAATGTTTTGCGGTTACCAGGGAGAGGATTCGTCAGATTGAGGCCCAGGCAATACAAAAGCTGAAACATCCTTCACGCCTGGATGAACTGCGGGTGTTTATGACCGACTAACAGGCGTTCAGGCGTCTCCGGGAATGTTTTTCTTCCTTGTTTTACCTCTTTTTACCAAGAAAAAGAGGCAACTGTTCATTGGGTGTACGAATAAAGTACCCTTGCCTCCGAAAGGTAACCGTTCAGCAGTGCTCCAGATACGCGAAAGAGGTCTGCGAACTGTACTGGTGTTACGTGAGCAGGCCGATGACAAAGGAGATGGGGTTCCGCTGAATGGGTACGAAATTTAAGCCTTTTTTCGCTGTAACAAGGGGTGAGTATGGCTGATATCCTTGATTGGGTAAGCTTGAGCCTGGTTCCGGGGTTGGGGGTGACAGGATTGAGGCGTCTTGTCGACTCCTTTGATGGCCCTGATGGCGTCCTGCTGGCCTCGGCCAAAGAACGATCACAGGTTGCCGGGATTCGGGCGGAAGCTCTTGTGGGCTTGACAGATAAGGACGAGGTGCGGAACAGGGGTAAAAAAGAGCTGGAGCGACTGGCCGGGCTTCGAGCGCAAGCCATTTGTCTTGAGGATCAGCGCTATCCCTCTTTGCTGCGTCAGACAAATTCCCCCCCTCCTGTTTTGTATGTCTCGGGCAGGATTGAGCTTCTTGGAACGTGTTGTGTGGCGATTGTTGGTTCTCGGGCGGCAACCAGTTATGGCCGTCGGATTGCCTCTACCTTGGCCCGAGATCTGGCGGCCCGGGGTGTCACTGTGGTCTCTGGTCTGGCGCTCGGGATTGATGCTGAGGCTCACGCGGGAGCATTATCCGCGACTGGGGCCACAATAGCGGTGCTGGGTTGTGGGCTGGATGTGATTTATCCCCAGCAGAATAGCCGGTTGTATGAACAGATTCAGGGTGCTGGTCTTCTGGTGACCGAATATCCCTTAGGAACAATCCCGGAAGGCTTTCGTTTTCCGGCTCGAAATCGTATTATTTCCGGAATGAGTTATGGGGTAGTGGTGGTTGAGGCAGCCAGAAAGTCCGGCTCTCTGATTACGGCGGAGCTTGCTCTCGATGAAGGAAGGGATGTCTTTGCCGTGCCCGGGCAGGTTGATTCTTTTAAAAGCGCTGGGGCGCACTGGCTGTTGCAACAGGGGGCCAAGTTGGTCATTTCAGCCCAGGATATTCTCGAAGAACTCCCTCTTTGTTCAGGACTGCAAGGTGCGGACATAGGAGATTCGGGGGTGGGGAGAAAACCTGTAAGTCTTGATCCCGCGTCCCTTTCCTTGCTGGAAAAGATCGAGCCGTATGCCATGAAACGTGACACGCTCATTACGGGGTCTGGTTTGACTCCAGGGCGGGTGGCTGAGTTTTTGCTCCTTCTCGAGTTGGAGGGTTTGGTGGAGATGCTGCCAGGTGATGAGGTCCGTCGGGTCGTCAATGAGAGGAAAGAATGAAGAGAGAAGCAAAACACACAGAAGAGGCAGGTATGCAGGAAATTCAATTTGCGCCATCCATATTGTCAGCTGATTTTTCCCGTCTGGGAGATGAGATCCGTGCCGTTGACCAGGCTGGGGCTGAGGTGATCCATGTGGATGTCATGGATGGTCATTTTGTTCCCAATATCACCATTGGTCCACTGGTGGTCAAGGCTGTACGCCAGGTTACGGCCAGGGTTGTTGATGTGCATTTGATGATCGAGAACGCGGACCGTTATCTTGAGTCGTTTGCGGAGGCTGGTGCTGACTGGATTACTGTGCATGTGGAGGCTTGTCCCCATCTGCATCGGACGGTATCTCGTATTCGGGAACTGGGGAAGAAGGCAGGTGTGGTTTTGAATCCGGCCACCCCCTTGGAGACGCTTGATTTTATCCTGGAAGAGGTGGATCTGGTGATGCTCATGAGTGTGA
>CAITDH010000263.1 GCA_903891045.1 uncultured Desulfobulbaceae bacterium
CCCATGCCTTTCAGTTCGGTCTTGACTGGATCGCCAATTCCGAACATGGCGGGGCCTTCAGTCGTAATCCCGAGGGGCAGTCGTGGCCTGCTAACATATCTTTTCTGGGTTCCCCTCCAGCAGGAGAGATGTGGCGCTGGCAGTCGATATGGCAGTACTCCTATCCGCTGGTCGCAAAGGCCCGAACGACCTGGCCGGACAAGCTCATTGTCCAGGGCTATGAATGGAATGTACCGGGGCATGATCATGCCAGTGTCGCCATCGTTGGCCCGGCAGAAGAGAGGGGCCTGGCCATTGCCCGCCACGAATATCTGTTTGACGACAAGGATAGCGGCACCACAGCCGACAACTATCTCGACACGAGCGGCAAGATAATCGAAAATAATCACGCCAAGGCGGTGGCAGGCGTCAGGTGGCTCGATCAGCATTATCCGCAGAGCAGTTATTTCCTGATCAATCATCCCTCCCGCTGGCAGAATTATTCCATGGCTGCCATTCGTAATTTTCATGACGCCGCTCCCAATGTCGCCTGTGGTTTTGAGGGTATGCCCGGCCATCAAAAGGCATCACAGCGGGGTCTTTATGACGGCGGGCCTTTTCACGACAGCGCCGGCCAGGATATTACCTTCAGGGCGCGCACCTATGGCGGCGCGGATTATATGCTGGCCAGGGTCGGAGGGGCCTGGGACGCCCTGCTTGGCGAAGGCCGCCGTTTTTTTGTCTTTGTTAATTCCGATTTTCATACGACGGACAATGATTTCTGGCCGGGTGAATATGCGAAAAATCATACCTATGTGCAGGACCTGAATCATGACGGCAGCTATTCCGCCGATGAACTGATCGCAGGGTTGCGCTCCGGAAACTCTTTTATTGTCCAGGGCGATCTGATTGACGGGTTGCAGTTTTCAGTCCGATGCCGGCAGAAGATAAGGGAAGCGGTAGAAATGGGTGAGACTCTGGAGGCGAAAGAAGAGTGTGATCCGCAGATGACAATCCGGTTCCGTAGTCCGTCAAAAAATAACAACGGAGATACCGTGGCCGTAGATCACATCGATCTGATCGCCGGTGAGGTGCGGGTGAAGGCGCCCAAGGTTCTTGCCGATGGAGTCACACCCAATCCTGGGTATGAGAGTGAGATCAATACCAGCACCCGGGTGCTGGCATCCTTTACCCGGAAAGACTGGAAGGAAGAACCGCCCGGACAGAACGGCACAGGAGCGACTGGCGGGAGCGGCGACGGACATGGACGTCCTAATGCCGTGGGAGCCAGGGATGGCGGGAACGGCTGGCAAACCATTGTCTATCAGCTACCGCGTCTGAATCGTGACATGTACTTCCGTCTGCGGGGCACCAATCTTGGTCGTTCCATCAAGAATGAGACTGATGAGCAGGGCAATCCGCTCAGTGATGAACTTTTAGCACCCAATACCCAGGACAAGGCCTACGCCGATCTCTGGTTCTATTCCAATCCGATTTTTATCCATGTCACCTGCCCCGCAGGAAGCGAACCTGAAGACTGAAGTAATCGACCTGAAAACGGCAGTCACCTCATAATACAGAGGTCACTCTCCCTCATCCCCAGTCATTCTTCTCTCTGGGAGAATGGCAAAAAAGCCCTCTCCTTTTGGGTCGGGATGAGGGAAAGGTTGAGCAATACAAAAAGTTGTTGCAAAATCACTGTATCCAACTGCCATTTTCAGGATAAATCATCACCCCTCTTAGCCCTGCAAAACCTTGGGTCTTCATCCTGAAAACCTCCGGCCTCCAACCTCTCACCACAGTTTCCCCAAAACACCTTCTGCACCTTGCCCCCCCGAACCATATTCTAATCATAAAAAAATCAGACATTAACAAGCACCCAGTACAAAGAGTACAGCAACAAGAAACAGGAAGGTGAAAAGTCCATCTTTTGTCAGATCGAACCTTCCCCATAACCCATTATCTCTCTCAATACTGATTTGTAGCACCGATCATAATGACTCTTTCAGACTCACCACATCGTGTTTCCCGTCTTTTCCCCTGGCTTGCCGGGCCCCTCTTTTTCGGCTTGCTCGCACTGCTCCTGGGCCAGGACGCCAACTGGGACCTGCGCAATTATCATCTATACAACCCTTTTGCTTTTCTCCACCATCGTCTGGACTTTGATATGGTGCCAGCCCAGGTGGCCAACTTTTATAATCCCCTCCTGCATATCCCGTTTTATTGGGCAGTAATGGCCCTGCCGCCCATGGTCACCGGATTTCTAATCGGGGCCGTGCAGGGCCTGAATTTTCCCATCCTCGTCGGCATTGCCCGCAGCGTCATGGGCGAAGAACGGGAACGCCCCCAATACCACTATTATCTGGCCGCACTCCTTGGGTTACTCGGGGCCGGCACCTTGGCCGAACTGGGCGCAACCTTTGGCGACAATCTCATCAGTCTGCCTCTTTTAGGTGGGATGTGGTTACTGCTGGCCAATTTTCAAGGCCTGCGCCTGGACAAGACAGCAAAAATCCTCCTCATCGTTGCCTGCGCCGGCATCCTGGCAGGGATGGCCGCCGGACTGAAACAGCCATCCGCCACTTTTGCCGTCGGCTGGTGCGCCGCCTTTCTGGTCCTTCCCATTGCCTTCTCACGCCGCATCCTGCTGGCATTCTGCTTCGGCATCGGCGTCCTGGCCGGGCTTGCGATCACCGGCGGCTTCTGGATGCACGAACTCTGGGTCCACTACGGCAACCCGCTGTTCCCCTACTTCAATGACTTTTTCCGCTCACCCATGGGTGCGGCTGCCCCTTACCGGGACATCCATTTTCTGCCACCAAGTCTTTGGGAATCAATCTTCCTCCCCTTCCTGATGGTGCTCAATCCCTTTCGGGTAGGCGAGATCGAATTTCGCGACCTGCGCTTTGTCCTGCTCATCCTCACCCTGATGACTACCGCCATCATGGCCCTGCGCCGGAATAGTGCCGATTTTCCCCCGCCACTGACCCGCCACAAGGGTTTCTTTCTCCTCACCGCCATTGTGGTCTCTTACCTGGTCTGGCTGAAGCTCTTCGCTATCTACCGCTATCTCCTGCCCCTGGAGATGCTGGCGCCACTGGCCATCTGGCTACTCATTGACCGTCTGCCTTTCCGTCTGCCTGCCAGACAGATAGCCATCTGGGCCTGCCTGATCCTATGGTTTGTCACCCTGAAACCGGGAAACTGGGGCCGGGTTGCCTGGAGTTCCGACTATTTCGGCGTTACCCCCCCGCCCTTGGCTGATCCAGCCAAGAGCATGGTGCTCATGACCGGGGTGGAACCATTCGCCTATATCATTCCTTTTTTTCCAGAGCCGGTGCGCTTTGTCAGGATCGAGAGCTATTTTACCGGACCGTCGGAAACCCCCAACGGATTTGACCGGCGCATGCAGCAACTGATCACCGACCATCAGGGTCCACTCTATGTCCTGTACCGCTCCAATGAAGGAGAGGGAAGCAGGGCTGCGCTGCAACACTTCAACCTGCGAATCAATCAGGAAGATTGTCAACAGATGAACCCCCATATCGAGAACCGGATCACAGACCCTTTTTATTTCTGCGCAGTCACCCCCATGGATAGCTACACCAAAAACGAGAGGAAAACAAAATGACCCAGGGAAACCCCATACCATTTTTACAACGTATTGCTGTTCTGATCCCGTGCTATAACGAGGAACAAACCGTAGCCCAGGTGGTGCAGGATTTCCGGGCGGTATTGCCGGGGGCGATGATCTACGTCTATGATAACAACTCGGGAGATCAGACGATCAAAAAGGCGACAGAGGCCGGCGCCATTGTCCGGTGTGAAAAATATCAGGGCAAGGGCAATGTGATGCGGCGGATGTTTTCCGATATCGAGGCCGACATCTATATCCTGGTGGACGGCGACAGCACCTACCACGCCGCCAGCGCCCCGGATATGATTGACAAATTACTGATGGAACAACTGGACATGGTGGTCGGCACCCGCCTGACCGCCCATGAGGGAGACGCCTCCTTCCGGCGGGGACATCAACTGGGCAACCATCTCCTGACCGGCTTCATGTCCCTGCTCTTTGGCCGCCAGCTCACCGACATGCTCTCCGGCTACAGGGTCATGTCCCGCCGTTTTGTCAAATCCTTCCCGGCCCTGGCCCAAGGATTTGAAACCGAGACCGAACTTACCATCCATGCCCTGGAGCTGAAGATGCCCATTGCCGAAGTGGTCACCCCTTATGGCTCACGGCCGGAAGGATCGGAGAGCAAACTCAGCACCTACCGCGATGGCTACCGGATCCTGCTGACCATCATCGCCCTCTTCAAGAAAGAACGGCCGTTGATCTTCTTTTCCATCCTCTTCTGTCTGCTGGCCGTCTTGTCCGTTGGTCTGGCCGTACCCGTTTTGCTCACCTATGCCGAGACCGGCCTTGTTCCCCGCTTCCCCACGGCCATCCTCGCCACCGGCATCATGCTCCTTGCCTGTCTCAGCCTGGCCTGCGGCCTTATTCTCGACACGGTCACCCACGGCCGCCGGGAGCTGAAAAGATTACGCTATCTCACCGTTGCCGCACCCGGTCCCGATGGCCAGGGCGGACAGATCTACTGCGCGGCAGGACAGCATCATCTGCTGCGGGAGGTACACTTTGCAGGCTGATTCCATTTCGAACTCATCATTTATTCAGGTCATGACTCGTTTTACCAGATAACCGGCAATAATCCGGCCGGCTGCAACTTCTTGAAGATTTGACGTGATAAAAAAACGCTATAAAGTGAAAAGTATCCTTTGTATTCAGAATCATAAGTTTACACCCGACAAGAATCGAGAGTCCCTCATTTTCCAAAGGCAGGATAAGCAGTTTAATAACCTATGAGAAGAAGGAATCATCACTTAGCAGCAAGGTGGAGGAGATACAGAAAAGCCGTACACCTCACCTTGGGCATGAGATCGTTGGCAACAATGCCCTTGATAACTGAAGATACCACCAACAATGCTTATCCGGGTATCACGAACATCGATCGCATTATCAGGGAACTCATGACCATCCGCACGAATATGGTCGCCGAGATGGCCAGATCTCAGCTGCATCTCAATGAGGTTCACAGCAACCATCAAGAGAGCGCCCGCAATCTCCTCCATTATCTTGCCCTCCGGCGTCACGACCTCCGGCCGTTGCAACTGCAGTTGGCCGCGTTGGGACTGTCCTCACTCGGGCGCGCCGAGACACACGTCCTGGTTACAGTCGACGCAGTTTTAGGAGTGCTGCACCGCCTGATGCATCGTTCCTGGCAACCACCCTCGAAAGAGACCGATGTTGTTGATTTTGCCAACGGCGAGCGACTCCTTGCCGAACACACCGAATGCCTTTTCGGCCCCGCCATCCCCGGACGCGGGGTCAGGATCATGGTCACTATGCCGAGTGAAGCAGCGGATAATTTCACCCTCGTTCACGACCTGCTGCAGCAAGGTATGGATTGCATGCGTATCAATTGCGCCCACGACGACGCGGCGGCGTGGTTACGAATGATCGAGCACCTGAAGCGGGCCGAACAATCACTGGGGCGCTCCTGCCGAATCGTCATGGATCTGGCAGGGCCAAAACTGCGCACCGGACCGCTTGAGCCGGGCCCGGCAGTGGCCAGAATTCGTCCCTGCCGAGATATCTACGGCCGGGTCACCGCCCCCGCACGGGTATGGTTGACCCCGGAAGATTCTCCTCAGTTGCCTCCCTCGCCGGCGGCTGCCTCCCTCCCCGTGCCAGCGACATGGCTGGCTCACCTGCACTCCGGTGAGCAATTAAAACTCACTGACGCCCGGGATGCCAAACGGACATTGACGGTCGTTGCCGCAATGGACGGAGGGTGCTGGGCAGAAGCGAGCCAGACGACTTATGTCGTCCCCGGCACCGTCCTGCAAAAAACGATCGGAACCAAGGGGGATGACCGTAAGGCCCAAGTCGGCGAGTTGCCGCCCGGTAAAAACGCCATTTCCCTGCAACAAGGCGACCTGCTGATCCTGACCCGCGACCTCACACCGGGGTGCTCCGCAATCCGGGACAGTGAGGGGCAATTGCTGACCCCCGCCGCGATCGGTTGCACGATTCCAGAAGTGTTCAACGATGTCCGGCCGGGGGAGCCTATCTGGTTTGATGACGGCAAGATCGGCGGCGTGATCGAGAAGGTTGAGAGCAGCCGGATTCTCGTCCGGATCACCCAGACACACGTGAGCGGCGGGAAGCTGTTAGCCGATAAAGGGATCAACCTTCCCGAAAGTGATCTTCGCCTCACGGCCACGACCGCCAAGGACCTCGAAGACCTGTCCTTCGTGGCCCGGCACGCCGATGTCGTCGAGTTGTCCTTTGCTAGCGCCGTCCGAGACGTGGAGTCCCTCCAGCAACACCTGGTGCGGTTGGGTGATCGGCAACCTGCCATTGTGCTGAAAATCGAAACGCGGCGCGGATTTGACAACTTGCCGGACATGTTGTTGATGGCCATGCGGGCGCCTTGTTGCGGGGTAATGATCGCCCGGGGTGATCTGGCCGTCGAATGCGGGTTCGAGCGCCTGGCGGAAGTTCAGGAAGAGATCCTCTGGATCTGTGAAGCCGCCCACGTGCCGGTAATCTGGGCCACGCAGGTATTGGAAACCCTTGCCAAGGAAGGGATGCCATCGCGCGCCGAGATCACGGACGCGGCAATGGGGGACCGTGCCGAGTGTGTCATGCTCAACAAGGGGCCTTACGTGGTCAGCGCAGTACGGGTTCTGGACGATATCCTGCGACGGATGCAGGGACACCAAACCAAAAAGCGGGCCATGCTTCGAGAATTGCGGTTGGCCCATGCGCTGCCGACCGGACGACACACGGCACCCGAGCAAAAACAGGAAGGATAAATCAGCCTGCCAAGGTTATACAATGATGCTCATACTTTTTAACCAATCACCCTCGTCATCCCGCTCCGCCATGATATCAACCGGCAGCGCCTGGATGCTCTGCCTTGTATTCAGCATTGCCGTATTTCTCTCCCCGGCCCTGTGGAATGGTTTCGCCATCGTGTTTTTTGACACGGGCGGATATGTGGGGCGGGTGCTGGACATGACGCTGGCTCCGGGGCGCTCCTTCTTCTATGGACTCTTCCTCTGGGCCACCTCATTGGGCTGGTGGTCATTCTGGGGACCGGTGCTGGCGCAATCACTGTTTACCCTGTGGGTTATCCGCCTCACACTCCGCTGCCATGACCTGCCCGCTGGCCCGCTGGCAATCGCAACCTTTTGCGGGGGACTGGGACTTTCGACCGGAATTTCCTGGTACACCAGCCAGTTGATGCCCGATACGCTGGTGCCGCTGGTGGTCCTCGGCCTGTGGCTGCTGGGTTTTCGCTGGGAAAAGCTGGGACGAAGCGAACGCGCGGGGCTGGCGGCGCTGGTTCTGCTTGCGCTGCTGTCGCATATGTCGTGCCTGGCGCTGGCGATCGGCCTGATTATCGTCATTCTGATCGCGCGGATTATCTTGCGTGGCCGGAATTGGCCGCTGTCTGTATCCAGCCTGCCCCCGGTAGTGGTAGTGGCCGCGAGCCTGCTTTTAATGCCGATGCTGCATCTGGCCCTGGTGGGAAAGGCGACATATACGCCGGGAGGCCCTGTCTTTATTTTTGGGCGGTTGGTGCAGGATGGCATTGCCCAGCGTTGGCTGGCCGAACATTGCCCTGTCCCCGGCATCAAGCTGTGCGGGCTGCAGGACCGCATCCCCAAGACAGCCGATGATTTTCTCTGGGGCGACACTTCGCCGTTTCAGGATATCGGCGGCTGGAGTGGAGCTGCTGATGCCGAATTAGGTTATCTGGTAAAGGCGTGCGTCAGGACATACCCCGGCGCCTTTGTCTGGACTTCTTTACGTGCCACTGCCCAACAGATGGTAAGGGTAGAAACTGGAGACGGGCTGGACGAATACCAGCCTGCCGCGCGTGCGGTTTTCACTGACCTCCTTCCTCGTACTGCCGGGCCGTTCAACGCTGCCAGCCAGCAACAGGGCCAGATCACCCAACCGTTGTTCGATGCCTTGAATACAGTACATGTTCCTGCAGCCCACCTGTCCGTACTGGGCCTGCTGATCGTTGTCGGTTGGGGCCTGCGTGCCAAGCGGCATGATCTCGCGGGATTGGCGCTTTTCACCTTAGTGGCCCTTCTCGGCAATGCCTTCATCTGTGGTGCTCTGTCCAATCCCCACGACCGTTATCAAAGTCGCCTTGTATGGCTGGCCACACTGGTGGTCGGCATGGCCACAGTGTGTTGGTGGCAAGATCGAACGAAGAAAAATATGGGCAGAAGGTATTAGGGGAAAGTCTCACAAACTGAGGCAAAAGGTAACAATCTGGATTCAAGTGATAAGTGCATAACCCCGCAAGTATTTCATATCAGCCCCCGTGGCCTCTTCAAATACTTCATATGGAGTGCTAAACCCCAAACATTTCTGTGGTCGGCTATTGAGTTTGTGGACAGCCTCAATTACTACCTCGGACGCAACATCAACCAGTTTCATTAATTTTGGAAAGTATTGGCGGATTGAGCTGTTGCTTGACGGTATCTGTCATTATGCTTGTTCCGGTGCGCTCTTGGGCGAGGCGTGTTGCCTGCTTGTGGCGGTATCTTCTTTTGCCCGTTTTATGGCTTAGCTCTCGGAATATGGTGGCTTGTGACCGGCCAAAAGTATTGGCGATTTTGTTTAAATATTTTCCTGAGTTTTACTCAATTTCGATGTAATATCTCTCCTCAAGGTTCAGTTGGTTGTAGCTCATAGCTAATCTCCACAAATAGTTTGGCGATTACTTGCGTAAGTTTATACCTGAGCCTTTTTTAAGCATCTAAATATATTTTCAAGCCATCGCTTAATGCGAGGTTATGCACTTATTATACGAATTCAGGAGTGCCTGTTTGAAGGCGAATTACAATCAATTAAAATGGAAGTATTGATTCTTGTTTAAAGGAGCACGTAGATGACAAAACATGTAGGCATTCTTACAGCTGGCGGGGACTGTCCAGGTCTCAATGCGGCAATCCGTGCCATCGGCAAGGGCGCCATGAAAACCGATATGCGAGTAATCGGCTTTCGTGATGGTTTTCGAGGATTGATGGAAAACAGAATTGTGCCGCTGGAAGGTGAGTCGATGATAGGATTGTTGACCCTGGGCGGCACCATTCTTGGCACCAGTCGTGACAAGCCGCACAAGATGCCGGTGGACGGAACCCTGGTGGACATGACTGACGTTATTGTCGACAACTACCATCGTCACCACCTTGACTCCCTGGTCTGCATTGGCGGAGGAGGAACTCAGAAAAATGCCTATCGTCTGGCGCAAAAGGGACTCAACATCATCACCCTGCCCAAGACCATTGACAACGACGTGGCCATGACCGATATCACCTTCGGCTATGACACGGCGCTGTCCATTGCCACCGAGGCCATCGACCGCCTCCATTCCACTGCCCACAGCCATCATCGCATTATTGTCGTCGAGATCATGGGCCATAAGGCTGGCTGGCTTGGACTTGGCGCCGGCCTTGCCAGCGGTGCCGACGTTATCCTTATCCCAGAAATCCCTTACGATATTCAACTGGTGGCTAATGCCATCGATAAACGTGTGCAACGGGGGCGCAACTTCAGCATTGTGGCCGTCTCTGAAGGAGCACTCTCACTTGAAGAGCACAAAATATTGTCTGCTCTTCTCAATAAAAAAGAAAAAGCCAAGGCACAGGATGATAAAAAATCGATGCGCCAAGTAACCTCTGAGCTGGCCGAGTTTGAGGAAAAACGAACCAATCATACCCTGAATCTGGCACGGATGTTGGAAAAATTAACAGGGCTTGAGGCCAGGCTGACCATCCTTGGTCATCTCCAACGTGGCGGCACACCATCAGCTGCCGACCGTGTGCTGTCCACCAAACTTGGCACCGCCTGTGTCCGTCTGATCGAAGAAGGGATTTTCGGGGTGATGGTCGCGGTACAAGGACGAAAAGTTGTGACTGTGCCGCTGAAAGAAGTGGTCAACAAACGGAAGATTGTACCGTTGGATCATGCCTGGATTGAATCAGCCCGCAGTGTGGGAACCTGCCTGGGTGATTGCCTCTAGGGTAATAAGTGAACGCAAGCACAAATCTCTTCAACATTCCTGTTCAACTGAGAGGGACGCCGAATTCTCTTTCCTGCTTCAGCATAATTCGCAATTCCTTTTCACCGGGAATAACAATTTCTGGGTTTGGAGTAAAGTCCAAGGTCCGACTGCGCCCCCTGTATTTTACTGAACGGAGGATCAATTTCATGGTCTCCAAACGGGCAAGATGCTTATTATTCGAACGGATGATCCACCAGCTTGAATTTTTGGTATGGGTCTTCTGCAGAAGGATCTTTTTCTTTTCCGTGAATTCATTCCACAATTCCTGGGCCTGGAGATCAACCTCGCTCAGTTTCCATTGACGCAGAGGATCATTTCTGCGTCGTTCAAACCTGCTGGCCTGTTCCTCCTTGGTCACTGAAAAATAGAGTTTCAAAAGGATAGTCCTGCCAGCGTCTAGAATAAAATTCTGCTCGTATGTGGTAACCTTATGCAGAAAGCGATGATACTGTTCATTGGAACAAAAACCCATCACCGGCTCAACCATGGCCCGATTATACCAGCTGCGATCAAAGAGCACAATTTCACCGGCATGGGGAAAGCGCTCGATATAGCGTTTCATATGCAGCTCTGTTCTCTGCTCATCGGTTGGTTTTCCCAGGGCCTCGATCCGATATCGTTTTTCATTCATATATCGGGTAACGGCCCTGATCGTCCCCCCTTTCCCCGAGGCATCGCGACCATCAAAAAGAATGATCATCTTTTTACCGGTTCGTTCAAGGTGGGCATGCATCTTGATCAGTTCAGCCTGAAAAGGCTTCAACTCTTCAGCATTACAATAGTTGAGCAGCGCGGATGTAACGATCTCTTCCTTGTGTCGTACATTCAAGACTTCAAGAATCCTACTGTTTATCTCTTCCGATGCATGTCCTTTCAGCTCATTATCAAGATTTTTGACAAGCTGACGGATAATGGCTGTAGTCCCTTTTTGTTCCTGAGTGGACAATTGCTTCTTTTTAGCAGGCATGTTGATATCTTGGCGAGAAAATGATGTTATCATAATAAAAAACTAGCAAGCTATTGAACAATAGCACAATAATAATGAAAAAACATAAATTGTAAACAGTAATTGAAACAGAAGAGACAATCTAACCAAATCCTAACGCAGTCCTAATACTATTATTGTTCCAAGTTTTTAATATTCAACATCAAATCAGAAAATTCAACATGGAGATACCGCGTTACTCTTGTTGTTTGCAAAGAGTCAAAAAACAGTATTCTTTATTTTTGCTCTGTTTTTTTGGCAACGATGACTTTTACAGCCGTGAGATTCCACTTAAAAACGTGAAATACTGTTGAAACAATTGAAGCCACCTATACGCTGGGAATGCCTATAGCATGTCTCCTTAATTCATTTAAAGACTAACTAATTGAGTCGTGACGAAAAATGAAAAAAAACAGCATTGCCTATATTCTGCCAGAGCAGATTGATATTGTAACCCTGTTATCCGGCCTTCCTGCAAATTATAGTATTCAGGAAGGCGGGATGACGAATGACACTCTCTGTTATCTGGATACTTTTGACTGGCGCTTATATGAGAAGGGACTCATCTGTCTACGGCAGGGAAGCGGTGTTCATCTCTTGACCGACTTTAACGGTGGAAACAGAATTCAGGATGAAGGCCCTGTCCACAAAGATTTCTTGCGACCGGATTGTGTTGGTGGTGTTCTGGGCGAAAAGCTTAGTTCAGTGGCAGGAATCCGGACCCTTCTGCCCCAGGCAGAGATTACTCGTCACTCTCAATCTTTTCAGATTATTAACCGAGATCAGAAAACAGTTCTTTCAGGTATCCTTGAACTGAATCAACTGTTGTTAACTGACGGTCATCCGACCGATCTAGGCGGATCTCTCCGGGTTCATGGGCTTCGTGGCTATGGCAAAATCCTGGCAAGGGTTACAGCTCTCCTGCAGAGCGGAGGACTTGAAACAGGATATTCTGAAGAAAGGGCCTTATGTATTGCCCTTGCAGCCATGGGGAGAAAGCCTTTGGACTACAGTTCGCAATTCTCCATTACCCTGGATCCAGCAGAAACTGTTGTTCAGGCCGTACAGAAAATCTTTCTCCGATTGTTTGAAGGGATGGAACGCAATGTTCCTGGTATTATTGAGGACCTTGACACTGAGTTTCTTCATGATTTTCGGGTTGCCCTGCGTCGGACTCGCTCCTTGCTGGGGAGCATAAAAAAGAGAATGCCTCTTGCTGATGTTGATCATTTCCAGCAAGGATTTAAGGAGATCGGAAGTGCTACCGGGCCTGTGCGTGATCTGGATGTGTATCTCCTGGGTAAAAACGGGTATCAAGCCATGTTGCCAGAAGGGCTGCAGGAAGGCTTGGCTGTTTTTTTTAAAGAACTTGGGCGGCAGCGCGTACAAGAGCTGCGACGGATGAAAAAGGCCTTGCATCCCGGGAAATGTAAAAAAATTTTGATGGGGTGGCAAAGATATGTGCAAGATTCCTTACTCTCATCTGCTTTAGCAGCAGGTCATGAACCATGTAAAAAAGTGGCAGCTAAGGCTATCAAAAAGCGTTTGCAGCGTATTCTCAAGGATGGTGCCGCGATTGGTCCACAGAGTCCGGATGATGCCCTCCATCGGTTACGGATTCAGGCAAAAAAGCTCCGTTATCTGCTGGAGTTTTACTGCTCTCTCTTCCCAAAATCGAAAATAGATCCTTTGCTGAAATCCCTCAAAAGGTTGCAGGATAATCTGGGAAGCTTCAATGACCTTTCCGTGCAGCAGCTCATGTTGGGACGGTATGAGGAGGGCTTGGCCGGCGGGGAGCAGAAGAAGGCGATCAAGGTGGCGGCTGCCCTGGGCGGTCTGATAACCCATCTGCACGAAGAACAGAAAAGTGTTCGTCAGGAATTTGAACAAAGATTTGAACAGTTTATCACTGCGGAAAACAGGAAGCTCTTTGAGCTTTTTTGACAATGAATTTCCAAAAACGTTCCCCAATTTAAACAGGTGTTGTCTGTAATGAAAATTATCGCCATCTATTCAAGTAAGGGGGGTGTGGGAAAAACTGCCACGGCGGTCAATCTGGCGTATGGTTGTGCCAGAAGCGGGAAAAATACTGCTCTGCGAGATGGATCCACAGGGCGCGGCAGGTTATTATTACCGTATCAGGCCCAAGGAGAGTCTTAATCGGAAGCGGTTCCTGAAAGGTAATCTGCAGCCATTTATCAAAGGAACGGATTTTGAAAACCTTGATCTGTTACCGGCCCATTTTTCTTTTCGTAACCTGGATATAGCCCTTGATGACAGTGGAGAATCGGCAAACGAGCTGAAACGGATCTTTGCCTGTGTAAGGGTGAGTATGATGTATTGATCCTTGACTGTCCGCCCAATATGACCCTTCTTTCTGAGAATATCATCATAGTAGCGGATATGGTGGTGACCCCGATTATTCCCACCATCCTTTCCATCCTTTCTCTTGCCCAACTGGTAAAACTGGCGGATAAGCTGGGGGTGAATCTGAAGAAACTGGTGGCATTTTTCTCCATGGTTGACAGGCGAAAAAACATGCACTCTGATACCATCGCGAAATTCGGTAAGAGAAAGATGTTTCTGGCCAGTGAGATTTCCTCTCTTGCTGATGTTGAAAAGATGGGTCTGCACCTGATGTACAAAGAGAGGGCCCTGTCTGGAAAACAGACAGGGCCCTCTTCCCGCATGGTCAACCCCTCATCCCTTCTGCAAGAATTTCCACAGTCCTTGCAAACTCCTACTACAAACTCTCCTTCTCCCTCCACGACTCCGCCACCCAGACGCCAAATCACATTTTTTTTACTTTTTTCTTGGTCCGTATTACATAGGAGTATCAAATGGAGAAAGAGTCGCTCTGCATAAAATCAAGAACCAGTCCTTCACCTTGAACACAGATGAATAGAACACTTTTTACCGGATCAATATTCCTCTTCTCACTCTTCTGTCTCACCTCCATGGCATTTTCTGCCCCCATGGAGGTCTTTGTCTCCATTCCCCCACAGAAATGGCTATGTGACAAATTAGGAGGAACACTGGTGACCACCCATGTCCTGGTCGGCAAAGGGCAGGATCCTCACACCTATGAACCCACTCCGAGACAGATAACATCCCTGTCCCAGGCAAAAATCTATTTCACCCTTGATCTGGAATTTGAAGGGCAGATCATCCCCAAGCTGGCAACAACAGTGCCCACCCTGCACATCATTGATACGACGGATTCCATTCCCAAGATTGCCATGACCCAACACGAGCATAACGACCCCGCGCAGAGCAATTATGACCAGACGACCAAGGAACACCATCACCATGAAGGTCTTGACCCCCATGTCTGGCTCTCCCCCCTGAACCTGAAAATCATGGCCGGGGATATGGCCAGGGCCATGATGAGCTACGACCCTGAGAACAGATCGACCTATGAACAAAATCTACTGGCAGTAAACAGGATCCTTGATCAGGTGCATCAGAAGATCGAACAAAAGTTGGCCCCCTATCAAGGCGCATCCTTTTATGTCTTTCACCCGGCCTTTGGCTATTTTGCCCACACCTATCACATGCGGCAACAGGCCATAGAAACCGGCGGCAAATCACCAACCCCCAGACAACTCTCTTCCCTGATTACGCAGGCCAAAGCGAGCAAGGCCCGGGTGATTTTTGTCCAGCCCCAGTTTGACCCCAAGAGTGCGCAGGCTATAGCCAATGCCATTCATGGTGAAGTCGTGCCTCTTGACCCGCTGGCCGAAGATGTGGCGGCCAACCTGGAGACCATGGCCACCAAAATTAAAGCGGCATTCACCGCTCAATAAGCAAGCCCTCAACAAAGGTAACATTGAAATACCGTAGCCCAATAATGTCTGGTTAGAAACATTCTCAAGGCCATAAAAAAACACGGCATCATTCTTGCTGATAATGAGTCGGACTCGGCAGGTTCATCAGCGGTGTACCCAATGAACACTGGAATAATGACATCCTGCACAAACTGGATTATGTTCACGGTTCCAACTTTGAGACCGTAAACGTTTCCACCTTGATGATAAATCCAGATTCAGGAATAACAAAAGTCTCTACTTCTTTGTTCAAGAAGGGCTATCAACCAGCAATCTACTTGCTGCTCAAACAAGAGAAATGATCCACAACCACTACTCGCCATGGACATTCTGATTGCCAGACAACCCATCTTTGACCTCAACCGGAGACTCTTTGCCTATGAACTACTTTTTCGCGGCACCGAAGGACATGATATGGAAAACTTGGATGGGGACAGGGCTACCACCAGTCTCTTGTCTGCCACCTTTCTGACTGAGGGCATTGACCGGATATCGGGATTTAAACCATGCTTTATTAATTTCACCACCGAGCTTCTGACCAAGAATCTTCCCTCATCTTTTCCCTGCAATAAGATTGTTGTGGAAATACTCGAAGACGTACAACCAACAGCTGAAGTGATTACCGTGTGTCAAGCCTTATCCCAACAGGGATATACTCTTGCCATGGACGACTTTGTCTATGATCGAAAGCTGGAACCACTCATCGAACTGGCTGATATTATTAAAATTGACATCATATGCACGCCACTGGATACCCTAGACAAAACCCTGTACCTCCTCTCCCGTCACAAAAAGATAAAATTACTGGCCGAAAAGGTAGAAACCCATATGGAATTTGAGAAAGCCCGGAAATTGGGCTTTACTTATTTTCAGGGATATTTTTTCAGCAAACCGGAAGTATTGAAGATCAAAGAACTGACTACAGCCAAGATCAACCTTTTACATCTTCTGGCCGAGGTTACCTCAAAATCCGCATCCTTTTCTCGCTTGAGCCAGATCATTTCCCGCGATGTCGCCATCAGTTATAAGCTATTACGTTTTCTCAACTCTGCCTGGTTTTACCGGCTGGAAAAAATCAAATCCATCAACCAAGCCATTGCCTATCTTGGTGAACGTGAGCTCAAACGTTTTCTCATGCTGATGATTATCTCCGAGATGACCACAAAAAAGCCACAAGAACTGGTTCGCCTCGCCATTGTTCGAGCAAAATTCTGTGAGCTGCTGGCCACGGCAAGCGGCAACTTTGGAAAACAAAATAATTTATTTTTGCTGGGACTTTTCTCCCTACTTGAAGCAATGCTGGATACACCGATAGAATATCTGCTAGAAGAACTGCCCATTGATGATTTAATCAAACAGGCCCTAATCAAACAAAGCGGCCCTTGGATGCCCTATCTGAATGCCGTCATCACCCATGAAGGAAGGGAGGCCAAGGAATGTATCCAAGCCTTAACAAAAATTGGTGTTGCCATAAAAGATGTAAATGAACTCTATCTGCAATCCCTAGAATTTGCAAAAGCACTTACCTATCCTTAAATCCGTTCTCTCATCGTCATTCAATAAAAACAGCCCTCAAACATTTGTTGGCGAGCGACATGTTTCCAACTCCAGCTTCCTGACGGCAAAGATACATCCACCATATCTCACAGCATTACTTTATATTATACTCGACAGGAAGATGGATGGTAAAGACGCTGCCCTTTCCTGGAGTGCTCTCTACTCCAATGTGACCATGATGAGCCGACACGATATGCTTGACAATGGAAAGGCCCAGACCCGTGCCCCCCAGTTTGGCGCTGCGCGCCTTATCAACACGATAAAAACGCTCAAAGATCCTGGAGATATCCTGCGAGGCAATCCCAACGCCATTATCACAGACCCGGATCAACACCTCCCCCGCCTTTTTTTCCGCCTCGACCTTGATCTCGCTGCCTTTGCCGCTGTATTTAACCGCGTTATCCAGCAGGTTGACCACGGCCTGTTCAAATAAGGCTGGGTTAATCCCGGCAGTGATCGTTGGCGCACAGGCCAGACTGATCGCCATATTTTCTTTTTCGGCTCTTGAGCTGCAAATCTGAATCGCCGATTGCAAGACCTCCGCTATCGGCAGCTCCTGCAGGACAATTTCCTCCCGCTTGGCCTCCTGTTCAACTCGGGAAAGGGCCAGCAGATCCTCAACAATGGCATGCAGACGCGAGGCCTGCTTGCCAATAATTTCGACAAAACGACGGGCAGATTCCGGTTCATCCAGGGCACCATCAAGCAGAGTTTCGGCAAAGCCCTCAATGGAGGTTATCGGTGTTTTCAGCTCATGCGAGACATTGGCCACAAAATCACGACGAATAGACTCCAGCCGACGCAGATTGGTCACATCATTGATAACAATCAAAGCCCCGGTGATACGACCTTGCCCGTCCTGCAATCTGGCGCCATGGGCATAAAAATATTTTTCCTTACCATCAGCGCCCATCCGGCTGCTGAATTCACCTTCCATGGGTACGGCACAGGCCAGAGCATTTTTGACAAAATTCTGCAAATGGGTATTGCGCACAGCCAACAGGATACTCTTGCCCTTGATTTTTTCAGGATCAACATTCAGCAGTTGCGCCCCCGCCTGATTCACCTCGAGAATCCGCTCCTCGGTATCCACTGTGATCACACCCTCTACCATGCTGGCAAAGACCGCCTGGAGTTGACTGTGCTGACTGACAATGGTCTGGATGCGACCATCAAGCTGGGTCGCCATTTCATTCAAGGCCCGGGCAAGGGCTGCCACCTCTTCCGCGCCCTCCTCCCGCATTCTCCCGGCAAAATCACCCCTGGAAAAACGTTCGGCGCCGAGTTTCATCTGCTCCAAGGGCTTACTGATCCGGCGGGCAATAAACCAGGCAACCAAGGCCGCAAGCAAGGCCACAATAACACAGCCCCAGATAATTTTTTGATAAATAGCTGAGAGCGCCTTATCCATGGCAGTTACCGGGATTGCCACGCGGAGCACGCCTCTCCTGTGACCCTGATCCTCAAGGGGAATGGCCACATACATGAGATTTTCCTGCAGGGTCTGGCTGAAACGCAAGGAGGGAGCGGTCTTTCCGGCAAGGGCAGCAATGATCTCAGGCCGGTCGTTGTGATTTTCCATCCGGGCTGGATCTTCGTCCGAATCAGCCAGGACCTTGCCGTCCGGGGTAATCACCGTCAACCGGGTAGCGGATTTCTTTCCTACCTCCCGGCAAAAGGCCTCAAGGCCCACCAGATCATCGTGTCCCAGATAGACAAGGATACTGCTGGCCACGAGATGAGCCCGTGCCTCAAGGCCTGCCGCGGTCTCACTTAATTGAAAAGAACGGATGGAGGATGTGCCGTACCAGGTAAAGGCCAACAGGGCCGCAAGAGCAATAAGAAGCTGACTTGGATAGAGTTGCCAGATAAGACGTTTGTGATGCATGGGGATCCCCTTCTTTGGTTGAAGTCAAACAACAAGCTACAACACAATACCACGGGATTGTTAGGATATGATTAGCAAGGGGAAAGAATTTTCTTTGCTTTCTCTGAAACAACTCAGCGCAGTAACCAGGATCCCGGTTACTGCGCTGCATAAGTACTTCGTTGCTTATTCCTTCCAGTCCGGACGCAGATGGAGTTCAGTAAGCTGCTTTCTGGCAACAGAAGCCGGGGCGTCAGTGAGCGGACAGGTTGCCTTCTGGGTCTTGGGAAAGGCGATGACATCGCGGATGGACTCGCTGCCGGTGATCAACATCATCAACCGGTCAAGACCAAAGGCAAGACCGCCATGGGGTGGAGCACCCAGTTCCAGGGCCCGGAGCAGGAAGCCGAATTTGTCCATAGCCTCCTCTTCGGCAATGCCCAAGACCGCAAGCACCCGGCTCTGCATGGCCCGCTGATGGATACGGATGGAGCCACCGCCGATCTCGGTGCCGTTCAGGACCAGATCGTAGGCCCGGCTGTAGACGGAACCAGGATCGGTCTCCAGTTTGGCCTCGTCCTCTTCCTTGGGGGCGGTAAAGGGATGATGCAGGGCCTGATACCTCTTTTCCCGCGCGTCATACTCAACCAGAGGGAAATCAGTGACCCAGACAAAATTAAAGTTCCCCCCTTTCAGGAGACCAAGACGCCTGGCCAGCTCCAGCCGCAACTCAGAGAGCACCTGCAGGACCACCGGTTTTTTATCGGCACCGAAGAAGAGCAGATCGCCTTCCTGGGCATCAAGGACCTGGCTCATGGCCGCCCGTTCCTCATCGCTGAAGAACTTGGCAATGGGCGACTGCCACTCGCCATCCGCCTTCATCTTCACCCAGGCCAGACCCTTGGCCCCGAACTGGGCCACGTATTCAGTCAGATCATCGAGATCCTTGCGGGACATGACAGCGCAGCCCTTGGCGTTAATGGCCCGCACGGTTCCTCCCTCATCGGCAATGGCGCGAAAGACCTTGAAACCGCAGGTGCGGGCGATTTCCGTCAGATCCGTCAGCTCAAATCCAAAACGGGTATCAGGGCGGTCGGTGCCAAAACGGCTGACCGCCTCGTCATAGGTCATCCGGCCAAAAGGCGGGGCCACATCGAGATCCAGGGTATCCTTGAAGAGTTTGGCGATCATCCCCTCGGTGATCTGAATGATCTGCTCCTCATCAACAAAGGAGAGCTCCATATCGATCTGGGTGAATTCCGGCTGGCGGTCAGCCCGCAGGTCTTCATCACGGAAACACTTGACGATCTGGTAATAGCGATCCATGCCCGCCACCATCAGCAGCTGTTTGAAGAGCTGAGGCGATTGAGGCAGGGCATAAAACTTCCCGGCATTAACCCGGCTGGGCACCAGATAATCTCGCGCCCCTTCCGGGGTGGAGCGGGTAAGCATCGGGGTCTCAACCTCAAGGAAGGCGTTATCGTTAAGATAGGTGCGGATGGACTGCACCGCCTTATGACGCATGACAAGCTTTGCCGCCATGGCCGGACGTCGAAGATCCATATATCGGTATTGCAGGCGCAGGTTCTCTGAGATCTCAGACTCCTCGTCGAGCGGGAAAGGCGGGGTCTCGCTGGTGTTGAGAATCCGCAGTTCATCGACGATGATCTCGATCGCACCGGTCGCAAGCTTGGGATTCTCCATCCCGGCCAGCCTGGCCACTACCCTGCCGCGTAGGGCAAGCACCCATTCACTGCGCAACTGATGGGCCTTGGCATGGACTTCCGGGTTGATCTCCGGATTAAAAACCACCTGGGTCAAGCCATGCCGATCACGCAGATCAATAAAGATGACGCCGCCATGGTCACGCCGACGCAACACCCAACCCATGAGCACAACTTCCTCACCGATATTTCCCTTGCCAAGATCGTTGCAGAAGTGGGTCCTGCATAAATTTCCCATTGATTCCATGAGGTTCTCAAATAGAAGTAAAAGTTTTATGAAGATTTAAGCTGAAGAATCAGGGCTTGCACCGTTTTTTCCTCTTCCTGCAACAGGATCTCCTGCTGCTGCTTGGTACCCATATTCCTGAGCACCGCCTTACCGGCGGCCAGTTCATCCTCGCCCAGAATCAGGACATGGGCCGCGCCAAGCTTGCCGGCCAGTTTCATCTGACTCTTCAGGCTTCGGCCCTCCAGATCCATGGCCACCCGCAGGTCGCTCGTACGCAGGGCATGGGCCAGGCCAAAGGCATAGCGGGACGACTGCTCACCAATACCGGCCACAAAGAGATCTATTCCGGAAACTGGAGCCTCCGCCTCTTTCTGTTGCAGCAAGAGGACAAGACGTTCCATACCAAGGGCAAAACCAATGCCGGGCACCGAAGGCCCGCCCAGTTGCTCAATCAAGCCATCATAGCGGCCACCGGCCCCAACTGCGGCCTGGGCACCCAGATCACCGGTGATGAATTCAAAGGTGGTGCGGGTATAATAATCAAGGCCGCGCACCATGAATTTATTCAGGCTGTACTGCACGCCAAGCTGGCCAAGCCCCTCCTGCACCCCATGAAAATGATCAGCACAATCAGCACAGAGATGGTCCTGCAGAGACGGGGCCTCCAGTACCTGCTCCCGGCACCTGGGATTTTTACAGTCAAGAACCCGCAAAGGGTTGGTGGCGCTCCGCCTTTTGCAGTCATCACAAAGCGCCTGGTGACGGTCATCAAGAAAGGCGAGAAGACTGGTGCGAAACCCAGGACGGCAGACCGGGCAACCGAGGGAATTGAGCTCAAGGGAAACAGAAAGGCCCAGCTCAGAAAGCAGCATGGCGCCCATGGCCATCATCTCGGCATCAACTCGGGGACTGACGGAGCCCAGCACCTCGACATCCATCTGATGAAACTGGCGGAGCCGACCCTTCTGCGGCCGCTCATGACGAAACATGGGACCAATGGTAAAAAGGCGCTGCACCGGTTTCTGTACATGCAGCCCATGTTCGATATAGGCCCGCAGCAACGAGGCCGTGGCCTCCGGCCGCATGGTCACCTGCTTGTCCACAAAGGTGTACATCTCTTTTTCGACGATATCCGTTGCCTCACCAATGGCGCGGGCAAAGAGATCGGTCTTTTCAAGGATGGGCATCCTGATCTCGGAAAAGTTAAAACGGGCAAAGATATCACGGGCCAGACCCTCCAACCGCTGCCACAGCTCCACCTCTCCGGGTAATATGTCTTTAAAGCCATTTAAGGCTTTTATATTCACAGGCTGATCCTCCACATAAAAAAGCTAAAATTAACCGCCGAAATTAACAGTAATTGCGGGAAAAAGTCAAGGATAGTGCGGCCGGCGCCGGAAGATTCAGCCCTTTTCCCGGTAATTAGCAAAGAATAATTGATCTTAATCCCACTCACATCTCTCTTTCCTGCACTTTCCAGCGGCGATGCTTGACAAAACATGGTAAGCAGTGCATTATCTTTTTTTGTTGATCAGACCATTCTATTTGGCACAGGAGTTTTTTACGAACATGAAGTTACCACCACTGAAAATTGCAAATCTCACCGCCACAGTCCCTTTAATCCAGGGCGGTATGTCCATCCGTGTTTCCACCTCCGCCCTGGCAGCACCCGTTGCCAATTGTGGCGGCATCGGGGTTATCGGCGGCTCCGGCATCCCCATTGAGGAGCTGAAGGCCGATATCCTCAAGGCCAAGGCCAATACTGACGGCATCGTGGCAGTCAACATCATGTACGCCATGAAGAATTTTTACAATCTGGTCATGAGCTCCATCGATGTCGGTGTTGACATGATCATCACCGGCGCCGGATTTTCCCGCGATATCTTCAAGATTGGCCGCGACCACAACACCCCCATTGTCATGATCGTCTCGACACCAGGTATCGCCAAACTCGCTGAAAAACTGGGCGCGGCAGCCATTATTGTCGAGGCCTGCGAGGCAGGAGGACATCTCGGCACCGACCGCCCCTTGCGCGAGATCTTCCCCCCGATCCGGGACGTGATCACCAAGGTTCCGCTCATTGCCGCTGGCGGCATTACCAATGGCTACGAGATGGCGGAGATGATGGACAAATATGGCGCTGACGGCATCCAGATCGCCTCCCGTTTTGTCCTCAGTCAGGAGTGCGATGTGGCGGACAGCTTCAAACAGACCTTTCTCAATGCCAACAAAGAGGACATCGTCCTCGTCTCATCACCCGTTGGCATGCCCGGCCGGGCAATCAACACCCCTTTTATTCAGGCCATGGCCAGAGGCGAAGACGTCTCTACCAAAAAATGCGATTACAAATGCCTGAAGAAATGCGACCATCATTACTGCATCAGCGAACGGCTGATGATGGCCAGAAACGGCAATGTCCAGGATGGGTTGGTCTTTTCCGGGGCCAATACCTACAAGATGAAAGAGATCCTGCCCGTGGCTGAGATCTTCCGGCAATTTGTGACCCAGGCCGAATCCGTGTATAAAGAAGGTCGCGGATTTACCCCTGCGGCCTGAGGCAGCTCCACAATAAACCTATGTCCAGCCCACGGAAAAAATCCAAGCAGAAAGAAGAGACACCCTCTCTTGCGTCCCCTCGCATCCTCTTACCTGGCGAACATCCCATCACCTCCGAGATGATTGATGCGGACGCCCTCCTGGTGCTGCGCAAACTGCATGACGCCGGATTTTCCGCTTATCTGGTTGGCGGCGGGGTTCGGGATCTCTACCTTGGCAAGACCCCTAAAGATTTCGATATCAGCACCAACGCCCACCCCGGCCAGATCCGCAAGATCTTCCGCAACAGCATGACCATCGGCCGTCGCTTCCGGCTGGTTCAGGTCTTCTTTCGCAATGGCAAGACCATCGAGGTGTCCACCCTGCGCTCTCTCGATGAACATGATCTCGATGGCCCGGAGACCGTGCTGGCCCCCAATAATACCTTTGGCACCGTGGAGGAAGATGCCCAGCGCCGGGACCTGACCATCAACTCCCTGTTCTACGAGATAGAGAATAATACCATCCTCGATTACGTGGGCGGCATTGACGACCTGAACCACGCCATCGTCCGCATCGTAGGTGATCCCGACAAGCGAATCAGCCGCGATCCGGTGCGCATGCTGCGGGCCATTCGCCATGCCGCCCGTATCCACTTCACTATCGACCCACAAAGCTGGCAGGCAATCTGCAGACACCACCACGAGCTCACCCTCTGCCCTCCATCCCGTCTACGGGACGAGCTCTTCAAGGATCTGCACAGCGGTTCACTCTTGGACTGGTTTCATCTCGCGGCTGAATCTGGTCTGTTTGTCAGTATCCTGGCTCCCTACAAGGAAATCCTAACCAAAACATCAGACTCAGGCCCTTCCTGCAAAGAACAACTGATTAATCTGTTTGCCGTTATCGATCGGGTCACCACGAAAATGACGGAAGAGCAGATAGGACAACGGCTGCCGAATGAATTTCTGCTCGCCCTGCTGCTGCTGCCATGGATCAACACCCAATTTAACTTGGTCAGCCAGGAACGGAAAGGCTCTGCTGCCTATCAGTTCAGCAAACAACTGCGAGACTGTCTCGATCTGGAAATCGGCACCCAACTCAATCTGCCCCGCACTACCCGCCAGGAAATCGTCACCCTCATTGGCAACCTGCCCCTTTTCCTCGAACACCAGGAAAAAGGCTCTTGGCCGCAGTGGCTGACCCGAAAAAGCTACTTTAAAAACTGTCTGCTCTTTTATCATTTTTACCTGGAATCCACCGGTGGCCTGCCCGTGCCGGACAGCTTGCTCGACATCGCCCCCCTACCCATCCCCGTGGAAAGGCCACGTTCAAGCTCCAGTGGCAAACGTACTTCCCGCCCAGGAATTACTGGCCCGGCCCTTTC
>CAITDH010000264.1 GCA_903891045.1 uncultured Desulfobulbaceae bacterium
CATGAAGCCACTCATCAACAGCCAGGCAGAGATCCAGAAATTGCCTTGGGTGACCTGATAAAACCAGATCACCGCCGCCAGCAGCGGCCCGCCCAGAAGGATGACGAGGAGCCAGCCCTTGATCTTGTCGGCGATAAAGGTGAGCTTGGTGGTCTTGTTAAAACCAAAGCGTTCCTCAAGGACAAAGGTGTGATAGAGGGCAAAGGGCAGAAAGAGAATTTCCGAACCAAAAAAAAGCAGGGCAAAGAAGAGCAGGGAGACCAGCAATTCCCCCTGCACCCTACCCCGGACAAGCCCGTCGATAAAGGCAAAGCCGCCACCCATAAGCAGGCCTAAGAGGATCACAACCTGCAGGCTGGCGGTGACCAGCTCAAACCGGCAGTTTGCCCTCTTGTACTCCTGGGACTTCTGATACTTCTCCTCGCTGTAAATCCCCTTCACCTCATCAGGCAGCTGCGTGGAAATACTCCGGCAGTTGAGGAAGCTGAGCCCCCTTTCCAGGAGATAATCCGCCAGAACGATGGCAATAATGGCAGAAAGGATGGTGGTGGCTGTCATGGTCTGTTTTTATTAAATATCAGATTGTTAGCGGTGCCAGATCTTGGTGTACCCCAAAGGGGTAAACTTGACACCTGGGAGGCCTGACGCCCAATTTTCTTCCTACGTTTTTGGCTATTCCAGTGGCAGATTACGTTTACGAGTAATTCCGGCTTCGAAGGCCTGTTTATTTTCCTGCTTGGCTTCATGTAGATTGATGCGAGCTTGGTGGCCGTGCTTTTCCAACAAATAAAGAAGGTTCGAACCGTTGAGCAGTGACAATGGTTTTCCTTTTGCAAACTCATAAGCATCCGGGCCGTAATCGGCTGTTGTCACCAGCAGTCCTTTTATCGCGCCTTCATTCATTACGGTGCCGTACAGGTCCCTGACTGCTGATACTCCAACCGTATTTGCATATCGCTTGGCCTGTATCACAATCTTTCCACCCCTTATAGGATCAGGATCAAAAGCAACCGCGTCTACTCCGCCATCACGGCTGGCTTGTGTAACTTTCACTTCGCCTCCACCGGAAGCAAACTCTTGTTCAAATACCTCGCGGATTAGGTGTTCAAAGTCTTCCCAGTCCATTGTTGCCAAGTTGGTTCCTTCATTGATGTACTCTGTTACTCCGTATCCTGCCGTAAAACGCCGATCATTTTTGTCTAAAATCATGACCGGATAGACTGGCGTTAACCCTGTTAACTTGGACGCAGCCACACCTTTAAGACTCTTGAAACATGCTTTCGGGTCAATACCAGCAAGGTTTATCTGCATAAATGGTTCTTTGCGGGTCAATACCGAAAGTACGCAGGCGGTAACATCGTGACCTGTTGTTTTTTCCAAGGCCGTTACTATGCCGCTGAAAGCAACTGCATCCAAGGCATCCGCCGTATCGGATTCAAACAGTTCGTGAATGGTACGTAGGGCTATCTGGTAAAGAAGGCTGTCATAGATGGCTTCACGCTCTTTCTCGGAAAGATGGGCTTCCTTGTAGTCGTCTTTCGATTGAATATATTGCACTTCCTTCAGGGTTGGCAGTGCCTCCGGGGCAGGTAAAGCATATTCAACGACCAAGGTGCGCGTAGCAGCTTTGTAGTCCATATCCCATTCTTTCGGAAAGTAATCTGGATATATCGAGTTGGAAAGCACAGCATCACAGTAATCGGCAACGGCTTCCTGTTCCCGTGACATATAGCTCTCTCGTCTCTTGTCAATAGCGGCGTTGATTTCCTTCTGATCCTCATAGAACTTATCCTTGCGCTGTTCCCATTCCTTCATCGCATCGGCATGATTGGCACGGATTTGTTCGCAGTTTTTTCCCCACCAAGATATTCTGCCGGTGTTTTCTGTTTTTGTTCTTTCGACTGCGCGCTCCCAATCAGCATGAAGCGCGGCGTTCTTGTTTTCGATGCTTTTCTTTCTATCTTCCCATTTTCTCAATTCACTCGCGTTGTGCTCGTCAAGGCTTGTACATTCCGCAACCCAAACGGCGTGGTCTTGTTGGAATAATGATTCGGCTTCCGCTATTTTTATAGCTCTACGTGAAGTAATCAACTTATCCATAAAACCAAAAACAGGCTGATATTTTACAGCATTTTTTTCTGGAGGATTGGGTTTACTGACCGCAAGGGACGGTTTTAACGGGACTATCTCTGGGGTTGGTGATATCGGAATTGGCTGGTTTTCTGGTGATGGTGGAAGTTCTAATTTAGGAGGCGATTCTTTGAACTTGGCCGTGTCCTTGAACTGGCTCCAGTCTATGGCGTCATTGACCTTAAGGGTGTAGGATAAGGTGTTTTTTAAAATATCAATTTCTCTGTTGCATTTTCTTGTTAATACTTCGCGATGAATCAGTTTAATAATTACAGTATGGTGAAGACTATTTGAATGAGCACGAAATACTGAACTAAATCTACCTTGGTCGATAAATTGTAATATTTCAATATCCTCTTACTCATTTTAAAATAAATTTATTATTTATGAGTCATAAATAATACGACGTATTATCCTGGTACCTGGATGAGATAGCGATTC
>CAITDH010000265.1 GCA_903891045.1 uncultured Desulfobulbaceae bacterium
ACGGTCGTTGCCATTACGGACCGGAGCAGGGGTGCGCGTGGCGCATCCATGCTGGTGGTTGAGGAGGGTGATCCTGGTTTCAGTTGTGGCCCGAAAGAGAAAAAGATGGGGATAAGGGCATCATCTACCACCGAGCTTATTTTTAAAGATTGTCGAATCCCGAAAGACCGCTTGATCGGTCGGAAGGGAACTGGTTTTATCACCGTCATGAAGACTCTTGATTCTTCAAGGCCAGGGATTGCCGCACTGGGGCTGGGCTTGGCGCAGGGCGCCCTTGATGAGGCCGCCAGTTATGCCAAACAGCGTGTCCAGTTTGGTAAGCCTATTATGGCCTTTCAGGCGGTTCAGCATATGCTTGCTGATATGGCCATTCAACTTGAAGCGGCGCGGGCTTTGGTTTATGGCGCGGCCAAGCATATCGATGCCCATCCCAACGATATGTCTAAAGTCTCTTCCATGTGCAAGGTCTTTGCCACGGATATGGCCATGAAGGTGGCTACAGACGCGGTGCAGGTGATGGGCGGGTATGGGTATATGCGTGAGTATCCGGTGGAGAAGATGATGCGGGATGCCAAGATTCTGCAGATTTATGAGGGCACCAATCAAATTCAGCGCAATGTGGTTGGGCAGGAACTGAACAAGGAGTATGCCCGCGCCTGAATGGGCGGCTAACTGGATGATATGAAGATCTTTGTCTGTATTAAACAGGTGCCTGATGCCAAGGACGTTCGTCTGGATCCCAAGACTAATACTCTGGCCCGCGAAGGTGTGCAGTCGATCATGAATCCTTATGATCAGCATGCGGTGGAAGAGGCTGTACGGTTAAAAGAGTTGCTGGGCGGTGAGGTCACGGTTCTGAGTATGGGGCCGCCCCAGGCGGAAGAGGTCCTCAGGCAGGCCATATCCTGTGGCGCGGATCATGCGGTGCTGGTCTCTGATCGGGCCTTTGCCGGCGCGGATACCTGGGCCACTTCCTATACCCTGGCCAAGGCGGTTCAGGTGATTGGTGCATTTGACCTTCTTTTGTGTGGAAAACAGGCGATAGATGGCGATACCGCCCAGGTCGGCCCAGGGCTCGCCATGCGCCTGCAGATCCCGTATGTGACCTGTGTCCAGAAGGTCCGCCAAGCTACAGATTCCGGGCTGATCCTGGAACGGATGATGGATGATGGCTATGATGTCCTTGCTGTTGATTTTCCAGCCTTGCTGACGGTGGTGAAAGATATCAATGAGCCTCGGGTTCCCTCACTTAAAGGGAAGATGCGGGCAAAAAAGGTGGAAATCAGGAGATTGAGCGCCGCTGATATCGGTGCTGATCCCGCCTGTATTGGTCTTCCTGGCTCTCCAACCCAGGTCGTCAAGGTCTTTCCACCGGAAGCACGGTGCAAGCGGGCCGTCTTTACCGGAAGTCTGGATGAGCAGATCGTGCAGCTTGTGGATAGTTTGCAATCGTATCTATAATTACTGGCGGGAGAAAACGAAATGTTGATTATAGATACAGAACTGTGCATCGGTTGTGGCGTGTGTGAAAGCAATTGTCCCTTCGGTGCGATTACGGTTGTGGGTAGTTGGGCTGTGGTGGGTGATGGTTGTACGCTCTGCGGAACGTGTGTGGAGGCTTGCGATCCCGGGGCCATTTCGATTGAAGGGGCTGACAAGGATGCTCCCTTAGATCTCGCAAGCTGGTCCGGGGTCTGGGTTTATGGGGAATTCAGAAGAGGAGCCTTGGCCCCTGTGTCTCTTGAACTCCTGGGGATAGGGCGCAAGCTGGCCGATACTCGAAACGTGCCGCTATCAGCCGTCCTGATTGGCTCTGAAACGGGTGAAGCCGCCAGACAACTTATTGCCTATGGCGCCGATACGGTGTACCGGGTTGATGATCCGGCGCTGGCCCATTTTACAGATGAGGCCTATGGCGCAATCATGACCTCGCTTATCCGGCAACATAAGCCGGAGATCGTCCTGGCCGGGGCCACTGCCATCGGCCGCTCTTTTATTCCGGGTGTGGCCACAACCCTCGGCGCGGGATTGACTGCGGATTGTACCCAGCTAGCCATTCGTGAAGAGGATGGCGCCTTGCTGCAGACCAGACCTGCCTTTGGCGGCAATATCATGGCGACTATTGTCTGTCCGAATTCAAGGCCGCAGATGTCCACCGTGCGTCCCAAGGTGATGCAGGCCTTGGCCTTTGACGGTGAGCGGCAGGGGGAAATTATTGAGGTGAAACCAAGTCCCGAACAGCTTGCAACCCGGGTGCGTGTTATTGAATCTGTTGTCTCTGAGCAAGATAATGTGAATATTCAGGAAGCTGATATCCTGGTTGCCGGTGGTCGTGGTTTGGATAACGCCCAAGGGTTTACGCTGATGCGCGAGCTCGCGGCCTCTCTTGGTGGTGCGGTTGCTGCCACACGGGCAGCGGTTGATGCCGGATGGATCAGCTATCCCCATCAAGTTGGACAGACTGGTAAAACTGTGGCGCCAAAACTGTACATTGCCTGTGGTATCTCCGGGGCAGTGCAGCATATTGCTGGTATGCAGTCAGCAGAGACCATTGTGGCCATTAACCGGGATAAAGATGCCACTATCTTTGATGTGGCAGATTTTGGCTTGGTAGGAGATCTGTTTGAGATCGTACCCAAGATTCTTAGGCAAATTGAGGAGCGGCGCAAGTCATGAGTCTGAAAGGAAAGATAGCGCTTGTTACTGGTGGCAGCCGTGGTATAGGGCGAGCCATATGTCAACGTGTCAGCTCCATGGGCGCCCATGTGTACATTAATTATGTGTCAAATCCTGCGGCTGCCGAAGAAACTCAAAAGATGATTCAGGGTGCGGGTGGCCGCGCGGATATCATCTGTTTTGATGTGGCCGACGGGGAACAGGTGCAGGCCGCTATCAAACAGATAGCGGCTGAGGCCGGATCTCTTGATGTCCTGGTCAATAATGCCGGGATAACCCGAGATGGACTAATGGCCAGAATGAAGGAGTCCGATTGGGATCTGGTGCTTGATACCAATCTGAAAGGGGCCTTTCTCTGTGCCAAGGCTGCGTCCCGGGTGATGATGAAAAACAAATGGGGGCGGATTGTTAATATTACGTCGGTCATTGGTTTTGCCGGCAATGCCGGCCAGATCAATTACGCCTCAGCCAAAGCCGGGCTTGTGGGGCTGACTAAATCCATGGCCAGAGAGTTTGCCTCCCGGAATATCACGGTGAACGGGGTTGCTCCTGGGTATATCGTGACGGATATGACCAGTTCCCTTTCTGAGGATATCCAGGAAAAGATCAAAGCAGAGATTCCTTTGGCTGCCTTAGGAACACCTGAAGATGTAGCTGGTGCCGTTGCCTATCTTCTCGGTGAAGATGGTCGCTATGTGACCGGTCAGGTTTTGCATGTCAATGGTGGAATGTATATGTAAAAATCGGGAAATAGAATTTCCGGATGATGAATGATGTCTTGTTGCTGTATTTGTAATAGTTGTTAACTAACATATTGAAAAATAGGAGAAAAAAATGGCTATAGATCAACAGATGGTTGATATTATTGTTGAGCAGTTGAGTGTAGAAAAAGATAAAGTGGTTCCCAATGCCTCATTTGTAGATGATCTTGGCGCTGATTCTCTGGATCTTGTCGAGCTGATTATGGCCATGGAAGAGGAGTTTGATGTTGAGATTCCTGATGAAGAGGCAGAGAAGATCAATACTGTCCAGAATGCCATTGATTATATCAATAAGCTTAAATAAGCTGGGGAAAAGGGGCTTTCGTGGAACATGAGAGCCCCTCATGTCTATGAGAAACGAATCTATTGGCTTGATGGAGAGTTTACATGGCAAAGCGTAGAGTTGTCGTTACCGGAATTGGTTTAGTAACGCCGCTTGGCACTGGGACACAAAAAACCTGGGGGAATCTCTGCGCCGGAACCAGTGGTGTCGGCCTTATCACCCGCTTTGATACCAGTGATTATGCGGTCAAGATTGCAGCAGAGGTAAAGGACTTTCAGGCAGAAGAGTTTATTGAAAAAAAACTTGCCAAACACCTTGACCTTTATGTGCAGTATGCCATTGTTGCAGCCAAACTGGCATTTGCAGACAGTGGAGCCAGTATCGATGAAACCAATTGTCAGCGGGTAGGTGTGATTACCGGGTGTGGTATGGGGGGGCTTCCTACCATTGAGCAGAATCATGTGAGCTGTCTTGAACGTGGTTCAAGGAAGATCTCGCCTTTCTTCATTCCCATGGCCATTCCCAATATGCCTTCTGGTCATATCTCCATGCAGCTTGGAGCA
>CAITDH010000266.1 GCA_903891045.1 uncultured Desulfobulbaceae bacterium
AAAAAAAAGTGCTCATAACACTGAAAGTAACTACATCCTGCAAGGTTTTTAGCAGGAACAGTTGAAATTGCAAGAAATTATTTTCTGTTCTCATGACCGCCGACAGACCTATGCGCCTTTCACCCCTCCCTGAATCCCTGGTCTTTGGTATCAACAAGAGCTTTGACGGGACACGCCTGCACGGGGCGATGCTGGATCTTGATCATCTGCGCGCGCTTATCCACAATGGACAGGAAAAAACCCTGGGCCAGGAGTGGTTGCACCGGGAAGAACAGGAAAGGTTACAGACCCTGCACTACGAAAAGAGACACCTTGAATGGCTGGGCGGCAGGATCTGCGCCAAACAAGCCTCCCTCCAGTACCTGCATGGCAAGCCATCAGCACCGGCAGCCCTGCGCGCCCCGCAGCTCCAGATCATGACCGCAGCATCCGGCCGCCCCTTCCTGGACCATAGCGCCCTGCCGGCAGATCTGGGCAGACCCCACATCTCCATCTCCCATTCCAAAAGGTATGCCCTGGCCGTGGCCGCTTCCACCCCTTGCGGCATCGATATCCAGGCAACCAGCGATGCCCTGGGCCGGGTCAAGGATCGTTTCTGTTCCCAAGAAGAAGAGGAGATTATGGGCCGCGACCTGAAGAAAATGCAACCACCAGATCGTCTCACTCTGCTCTGGGCCGCTAAAGAGGCGGTCAAAAAGGGTGCAGAGCTTGCGCGCATGCCCGGTTTTCTTGATCTTGCCCTGACTCATATCCAGGACATCCCGGAGGTAGACGGCCTTACCAACTGCCTCTTTACCCTTGATTATCAAGACAGCCACCAGGAATCGGGCAACCCTCAACTGCAATTCCAGGTAACAGTCTGCCTGCACCAGGGGTATGGAATCGGCCTGTACGTCCTCCCGGCCCAACCCTGCCCCGGAGTCAACCATGCCTGAGCTCCCGGAAGTCGAGGTCATATGCCAGGGATTGCGCCCGCACCTGACCAATCGTCTCATCACTACCATCGAGTGCAGCGGCAAGCCCCTGCGCCATCCAGTCCCCCATGTTGCTATGAACGAGCTGCTCTGCGGCCAGACAATCCACACAGTCGAGCGCCGGGCCAAGTACCTGCTCATCACTACCGAAGATGAAACGCTTCTTATTATCCATCTGGGAATGACCGGAAACCTTGGCCTCTTCCCTCACTCCTCCCCGGTCAAAGTCCATGATCATGTCCGTTGGCAACTGGACAATGGCCTGGAGCTGCGCCTCAACGACAGCAGACGCTTTGGTGCCGTCTGGCTGTTAACCCCAGAACAGGCAAGAAACCGGGAAACCGACTTTTTTGCCAACACCGGGCCGGAACCTTTCAGTAACCTCTGCACCCCTGCCCATTTCATGGCCATCGCCCGCAAGAGGCAACAGCCAATCAAGACCTTTCTCATGGACAGCAAGGTGGTGGCAGGTATTGGCAACATCTACGCCAACGAGGCCCTGATGGCCGCCGGTATCCATCCCGCCCGCAAGGCCTGCACGCTGCATGAACACGACTGGCAGAGACTCATCCCCGTAATCCGCCAGATCCTGACCCAGGCCATTGGATGCGGCGGCTCAACCATCAGTGATTTTATCAATGCCAACGGTGAGCGCGGCTACTTTCAAATGCAATTCAAGGTCTATGGCCGCAAAAGTCAACCCTGCCACCAGTGCGGCTCTCCAATCGAGAAAATTCAAATAAGCGGTAGGGCAAGTTATTTCTGCCCCAGTTGCCAGAAAAAAGAAACCTTCGACCTCCCTTGACAAAACTTATTGTAGCCGCTTTTTCAAACATCTCAAAAAAACAGCGACTTATAAACAATTTCCCCGACTCACGAATCAAGGTTAAAAGGCGATGCAGGGTGAGAATATTGCCTCTGTATTCTATCCACAACAAAATTGACTCTTTCCTGCACACTCCGTAATTCAGTGGGTAGAAGGAGCAGTCGTTCCCCCGGAATGAGCATATGGGCTATGCCTATCGTCAGACTTTGACCTCTGAAGAGAACGCCAAGGGACGAACTCCTCACGAGACGATCCTCGTTTTCCTGCTCCGGAGTCAAGAAGAAGGGCGGAACAACAACCCAATCAAGGCTGCCGAGAAGGTTTTGGCAGTGACGGATAATTCGCAGAGTGGCCGCATTGTCTTGCCCAGATAAATTGCAGACCAGCCATCTCTGCAGGATATCAATGGCACAGCGGTCCTGCACGAAATCCGGCAGCCTCTCCTGAAAACCCTGGCGATTGCTCAACCAGCGCATGCACGCTTGGCGGCACGCCTCGCTCAGCGCATCCGGTCCCAGGCCAATGCCTTCAGGTAAACGACTCAGATTAAAAGCCTGGACCACCTCCCCAAAATCTTCTTTGATCAAAGGGAGGTTGAGGCGAGTACTAAGGGCGCTGGCCAGGGTTGTCTTACCAATTCCGACCGCACCGGTAATTGCTATCCGCAACGAAAATCCTCCATCAATCTGCTGTTTTCACTTTTATTGGACTTAGGGTCTGTCCTCAAATAACATGAACATCTTGCATCTCATCTTTGGGCCATCTTTGGCTGCGACTCAATTACAAAATCCTCAGCGGATATTACTGATTCAAAATCTTTGCTCAAAAAAAAACCCCTACTCTTGCGAGCAGGGGTTTTTTTGGAAAAAGCCTTAACTTAGAACGGCATCCGCAACTTGAGAGAGCCAGTCTGATTTGTAAAATCAGACCGCGCATCCAGGTCGTAGCGAGCAACAAGCTCGATACCGCTCGTCAGGTTCATCTCCAGCCCAAGGCCGGCACGCACCATAAATGGCGATGGATCAATGCCATTGGTTACAAAGGTACCGCCACCACCCACAAAGGACGAAGTAATCGAAGCCTGATCGGCAAGGGCATCATAACCCAATCCCAGATTAGCGGTTACGTTGGTGGTGGTGTTTATAGCATGGCTGAACTTGCCATCCACGGAAAACACCAGTTCATCAGTGGTATTGCTACCAGTATTCAAGTTAAACGACCCAGCGCCGGTTTCAGTATAACTGTCTGTATTAATTGCGGTGTAGTCAACTCGCACCGAAGGAGTGAAAACATTGGTCTTCTCATCAAGCTTGATGTTACGACCAAGGCCTGCGCCAAGATGGTAGTTCCAGCTATCGAAATCAGATCTGGCGATTCCATTGAACAACCCGAGACTGATGGTGCGTCTACCATCGTAGTTTCCTCTACCGATGTCAGCCTGGAAGTTAACGTCGGTACTATCGTCTATGCTGTAGCTCCCATAAACTGCTGCCTGATAGGTGCCGATGTCCATAGTCTGCGGCGCCACATCAGAATTGCCGTCCACATCACTTTTGGAGTAGGCAAGAGCTGCACCCAGACGAACACTGTCGGACACCTCAGTATCAGCACCCAAGATCAGACCATAGGTGGTGGCATCATAGCCGATTGCGCCGTCCCGGTCATCCTGGCTGGTCGATGAGCCGAATGGCTTCATCCAGAGCCGGCGATCGCGTTGCGCTTCGTCGCCGAAGGAAAGGCCGGTGTTAGATTCAAGACGCGCCTGGATCATCCGGTTAGTGCCGTGTAAGGCGTTGAGACCGGCAAGAGATGCGCCACCGCTCAAGAGCGGCTGCAGTTTACTTACTCCTGCCGTAACCTCGGAAGCCGTATTCATGCTGCCCAGGGTATAAAGGAGGGAGTCAAAATCGGCGTTAGGCGCACCATTCTTATAAAAATCATCGAGCACACCAGCCACGCCCGTAGCAGAGCCCAGACCACCGCTCAGCACCGCAGCTCTATAAGTGGTCATGCCGGTACCGTCTATCTTGAGGTCGAGCCAATTAGCATTTCCCTCGTCGAGAACAGGGGTAAAGCGCCAGGCAAGACTGTTGTCGGTCACATTGTAAGCTGGCCCGGAAACGAGCGTCCCCGCAGCCACAACACCGACTAGCGTGTCGCCTGTGGCAAGGGTGTTGTCAGGCCTCACATCAACCCTGAGGTTGGCGTTATCTTCCAGGGTGGCAGTACCACTAACATGCAGGTTACCATAAGCGGCAACGTCATGGACCCCGATCTTGAGCATACCGCCATCTGTCTGGTCGTAGTCACCGCCAACATAACCAGTAGCAGCTACCGGCAAACCAGTAGCGTCCAATGCTACCGGCAGGAACACAGTCCCAGTGTTCACCAAGCTGACCCCACCAACACCCTTCTCAAGGCTGACCGGGCCGGCGCTCTCACCGCCATCACCCAGATAGATGCTACCGGTGAGTGTGCCGCTGTTGTTCACTATACCCAAGCCGCTGTTGACATAAATCGAATAGGCATAATTATTATTAACCGGGCAGGTTGCCGTGATCGTGCCGCTGTTGGTGATGGTTGCCTCCGCATCCAGATTGCCCGTGTAAATACCAAAGGCAGAAGCTGAAGGAGCATTGGCCTGGACCGTGATCGTACCGCTGTTGGCGATACTGGCGCCGGCTGCTAGGTCGCCAGTAGCAATACCGTAGGCGGAGGCCCACTCCTTCCCGGTGGCAGTGGCGATAATGGTGCCGCTATTGGTGATGCTGGCACCGGCTGCCAGGTCACCCGTAGTGATGCCATAGGCAGAAGCATCTGAGTTGGCTGTGGCCGTTGCAGTGATGGTGCCGCTGTTGGTGATGGAGGCATTGGCGCCCAGGTCGTACGTATAAATACCATAGGCATTGGCGGATCTCCAATTATCCAGCCCTGTTGCCAAGTTCACAGCCGTAGCGGTAATGGTGCCGCTGTTGGTGATAGAGGCGCCATCGCCCAGGTTAGCCGTGCGAATACCATACGCAGAGGCATCTGAGGTTCCAGCAGACAAGACCTCGGCAGTGGCGGTAATGGTGCCGGAGTTGGTGATGGAGGCATTGGCGCCCAGGTTATACGTCTCAATACCGTAAGCATTAGCTGAATAACTGGTCGATACGGCCTTGGCGGTAATAGTGCCGCTATTGGTGATGGAGGCACCATCGCCCAGACTATTCGTGGAGATACCATAGGCAGAAACCGAGCTGCCACCAGTGGCAGTAGCGGTAATGGTGCCGCTGTTGGTGATGCTGGCATTGACACCGAGACTGCCCGTCTTAATACCGTAGGCGGTAGCGTCGCTGATAGCTGAAACAGCCGTAGCGGTAATGGTGCCGCTGTTGGTGATGTGCGCGTTCTCACCAAGATCACCTGTGGAGATACCGTAGGCTTCAGCATTCGAATCGAGAGTATTGGCCTTGACACTAATAGTGCCGCTGTTTTCGATGTATGCGCCAACACCCAGGGAACCCGTGTCAATACCATAGGCAGTGGCAGAAGAGTAGCCAGCAGCGGTCACATCGATGGTGCCGCTGTTGGTGATGTGTGCGTTCTCACCAAGATCACCTGTGTTGATACCGAAGGCAGAAGCTTCCGAAACTGTTGTCTTGGCCATGACAGTGATGGTGCCGCTGTTTTCGATGTATGCGCCAACACCGAGGGAACCAGTGTCAATACCATAGGCACTGGCTGAGCTATGTCCATCGGCTGTCACATCAATGGTGCCGCTGTTGGTGATGTGTGCGCCGTCACCCAGGCTGCCCGTGTCAATACCATAGGCATACGCAGTAGAATCAAGGGATGTAGCCTTGACGGTGATAGTGCCGCTGTTTTCGATATATGCGCCAACACCGAGGGAACCCGTGTCAATACCATAGGCAGTGGCAGAAGAGTGGCCATCGGCTGTCACATCAATGGTGCCGCTGTTGGTGATGTGTGTGCCGTCACCCAGGCTGCCCGTAGAAATACCCGAGGCGTACGCACTTGAATCAAGGGATGTAGCCTTGACGGTGATGGAGCCACTGTTGTCGATGAAGGCACCCGTACCGCTCAAATCGCCCGTCTCAATACCATAGGCGCTGGCATCATAATACCCTTTGGCCTCGGCGCCAATAGTGCCGCTGTTGGTAATGTGTGCGCCCTCACCGCTCAGCTCGTTCGTGTAGATACCATAGGCGGATGCATCGTACCAAATAGAGTTGGCTTTGGCGGTGATGGTACCGCTGTTATCAATGGAAGCACCCGCACCACTCAAGCTGCCCGTCTCAATACCGTTGGCAGAGGCAGAATAATACCCTCTGGCCTCCACATCAATGGTGCCGCTGTTTTTTACAGAGGCGCCAACGCCGTTCAGATCACCCGTGTAGACACCATAGGCGTACGCATATGAATCGACCGAGTTGGCTTTGGCGGTGATGGTACCGCTGTTATCAATGGAGGCACCCGCACCACTCAAGCTGCCCGTCTCAATACCATTGGCAGAGGCAGAGTCATACCCTTTGGCATCCACTGTAATGATACCGCTATTGGTGATATGTGCGCCCTCACCGCTCAGATCGCCCGTATCAATACCATAGGCATACGCTTCCGAGGAGGTGGAATTGGCGGTGGCAGTAATCTTGCCGGTGATGGTGTTGGTAATCGCCCCGGCAAGATCACCATCGACATAAACGCCATAGGCATGAGCATAGCCATGCCAATCGGTATTGGCCGTCGCATTAATGGTGCCGCTGTTGATGAGCTCACCAGTAAGAGCATTGGCAGCAACTCCGTATGCATAGGCATCCCCCCGGGAGGCATTGGCAGTCGCGTTGATGATGCCGCTGTTAGTGAGCGTGCCGGCAAGATCACCATTGACACCAACACCGGCTGCGGAAGCATCGCCGGAGGTGCCGCCAAAGGCATTGGCGGTCGCGTTGATGGTGCCGCTGTTGGTAAGCGAGCCGTTAAGATTACCGTCAACAGCAACACCGATTGCATTGGCAACACCTTCTGCCCCGGTTGCGTTAGCGGTCACGTCGATAATGCCGTTGTTGCTGATTGACCCGGTAAGATCGCCACCGACATAGACACCGAATACCGTCGAAGCAACAGCATCAACCGTAATAGACCCTGCAGAGGTGACAGTCAATGAATCCGCACCATCCGGCAGGGTATAGGTTGATGATAGTGCGGAGCCGATCGTATGGTCCGCCGCCAGAACCGACGGCGCATACACGATTGGCATCGCCATGGCCGCCGCCGTGCCAACGACAAAGCTCTTCCAAAGGGACGAATAACGTTTTTTCATTTAAATCCTCCTCTCTTTTAATGTTCTTACTACTTACTTCAGATAGACAGACACATCTTGCGCCTAAGTGTTACTTTTATGAACAGTAACTCATTATCTATTGCCAAAATTCTAAAGTCAAGAAAATATCTGACATGTAATAAATAAATAGAGAGATGATCTCCTCCTGCTTTCCGCCTTGACGAACGGCTTGGCTTCAGGTAGTTTTTCTGAAATTCTGTTATACTCTGACCAGGTAAATAGGCTATCAGGCTATAGGCAGCGACATCGATAACCTGAGCGGTTTCCATCAAAATTCCATCCCCCACTGCAACCATGACCCCAAAAACCGTCAGACCATACAAAACCCCGGCGTCCTCTATTAAAAAACTTTCCATCGAACAGGCGCTGCAGTTGGCGACACAACACCATAGCGCCGGACGGCTGGCACCGGCTGAGAAACTTCTACGCCAGATCCTGCAAGCCCAGCCCGGCCACCCCTTTGCTTTGCACCTGTTGGGGGTGATCGCCCATCAGGTAGGTAAGACAGAGGATGCGGTGCAGCTCATCGGGCAGGCTATTAGAAAACTGCCCACGGTCGGGCAGTTTCACTCAAACCTCGGGGAAATGTGCCGGATTCTCAAGCGGCTGGACGAGGCGGTGGCGCACGGCGAGAAAGCCGTGGCCCTTGACCCGGATTCCGCCACCGCGCACAGCAACCTGGGAATCGCCTATTACGACCGCAAGGAATTGGACAAGGCCGAGGCCTGCCAACAACGGGCCCTGACCATCAACCCGAACCTGGCGACAGCGTTAAACAACCTGGGCAGCATCCGACGCGACCGCAAGGACAAAGAAGGCGCAATCAACTATTACCGCAAGGTGCTTACCGTGGCGCCCCACCATCTCGAATCGATCAACAACCTGGGTGCCATGCTCGCCGAGACCGAGGAACCCGAGGAAGCGGTTAAAGTTCTGCTGCAGGCAATCAGACTCAAGCCAAAATACGCCGAGGCCCACTGCAACATCGGCACCGCCTTTCTGATGCTCGAGCAGTTTGATAAGGCGGCTGCCGGCTTCAACCACGCCTTGGCGCTCAAACCTGACTATCCAGAAGCCTATCTTGGGCTCGCCAGGATCCATCAGGAACACAAAAGATTGAGCGAGGCCGAGATCATGGCCGACAAGGCCCTGGCCCTGGCCCCGGAGAAGGCCGAGGTGCACAACCTGCTTGGAGGAATCCATGCCGAGGCCGGCTATCCGGACAAGGCAGAACTGGCCTACGCCCGGGCGCTGGCATTCAACCCTGACCTGTTGAGTGCCCATTTGGGCAAAGGATACCTGCTGATGGAGCAAGGAAAGATGGAGGCTGCGGAAGCCAGCTTCCGGCATGCCTTGAGTCTGGATGCCACCAATCTGGCAGCACGGCTGGCACTGGCCCAGGTCAAAAAGGTTAAGGATGGCGACGAAAACATGGCCGCCCTTCTTCAGGCCGCCGAAAAACTTGACACCATGCTGGAAACCAAGGCACTGCCGCTGCATTTTGCCCTGGGCAAATGCTACGACGACACGAAACAGTATGATCTTGCTATGCCCCATTTCCTGAAAGGCTGCCACCTGAAACGCAAGCGGACCCAATACGACCCGGCGGACAACGACAAGGTGCGCCAAAACATCTGCGAGTTCTTCAGCCGCGAGACCATCGAAGGCCTTCGCGGCGCGGGGTGCTCATCGAATCTGCCGATCTTTGTACTGGGGATGCCGCGCTCCGGCACAACACTCATCGAACAGACCATCGCCAGTCACCCGTTGGTCTATGGCGCCGGAGAACTACCCGACCTGCTGGGGCTGGCAGCCAAACCCAAGGAAGGGAGCACCGAGGGCTATCCCTTGTCGCTGAAAGGCATCACCCCGCAAGACCTGCAAGACCTTGGCGAGAGTTATGTCAAGGGTCTGCGGGCTCGCCACGCCGATGCCAAACGCATCACCGACAAGATGCCGGCCAATTTCAACTGTGTTGGCCTGATCCATCTGATGCTGCCCAACGCCCGAATCATTCACGTCAAACGCAATCCGGTGGATACCTGCCTTTCCGGCTTTACCCGTTTATTCAACAAGAGCCAGCATCACAGCTATGACCTAGCCGAAATCGGCCGCTATTACCGAAACTACGCGATCCTGATGGACCACTGGCGGGAGGTGCTGCCGGCCGGAGCCTTTTACGAGGTGCAATATGAAGAGGTAGTGGCCGACCATGGGACCCAGGCCCGCGCCCTGCTCGATTACTGCGGCCTGGAGTGGGATAATGCCTGCCTGGATTTCCACAAGACTGAACGGAACATCCGCACCGCCAGCGTCACCCAGGTACGCCAGCCGATCTATACGTCTTCGGTGGACCGCTGGCGTAAGTATGAGGCACACTTAGAACCATTGCTGAAGGAGTTGGGGTATCTGGTGCCGGGGCGGGGATAAATCAGGATGACAGAAGAGAGCCACAACAAAGATTCCTTTATTGTGGCTTTTTAATTTTTTTCCTGAAGTCTCATTCCGTTTCAAAAAATATCTCTACAAAAAACCACCATGCCTGAATCCTATACGATCCGTCCGGCGCGACCGGAAGACATGCCGACCATGCTGGAGATCCTGAAAACCGTCAATATGCATCACATCCCGTCGCCAGAGATGCCGGAGCTGGACTGGCGTTGCTGTTTTGTCGCGGAAATCGGCGACCGGGTAGTCGGGATGAGCGGGTACAAGATTCTTTCGGCGACTGAAGGCAAGACCACGTTAATGGCGGTACTGCCTGAATTCCGACGCTGGGGCATTGGCCGAGCCCTACAGGTCAAAAGGATGCTGATTCTTCTCGACCTGGATATCCGCTTTTTAACCACCAATGCCGACCGGCCCGAAACCATTGCCTGGTATAAAAAATATTTCGGCTACCAGGAGATCGGCACCCTACCCAAGGAACACGAGTTTGGCCGGCCAGATGTCGATTGTTGGACAACATTGAGGACCGATCTCATTGCCTGGAACAAGGCACACAAACATGAATAGCGCGGATGCCGTCATGACTTCTCCGACCTGCATGCTGCCGCCGTTTCCCGGCAGCTACCAGCCTCTGATCATCAATGCCTGCCTCACCGGCACCGTGCACTCCAAACAAACAAACCCGAACCTGCCGGTCACCACCGAGGAGATCATCCAGGACGCCCTGGAGGTCACGGCCATCGGGGCCGGCATCCTGCACCTCCATGTCCGGGATGAAGAGGGCCAGCCCGCCTGGCAGCCGGAGAAATATGCCCCCGTCATTGAAGGGATCCGCCGTCATCATCCCGACGTCGTCATCTGCGTTACCACCAGCGGCCGACTCTTTGGCGATATCGAACAACGGGCCGCCGTGCTGGAGCTGGATGGCCAGGCCAAACCGGACATGGCTTCCCTAACCACCGGCTCTCTCAATTTCCCGACCGTGGCCTCGATGAACGGACCCGAGATCATCCAGAAGCTTGCCCGCCGCATGCAGGCAAGAAATATCCTGCCGGAACTGGAGATCTTTGAGCCGGGCATGCTCAACTACGCCCTCTATCTGGCCCGGAAAAAAATTTTTCCGGAGCCCTGTTACCTGAATTTCATCCTGGGATCGCGCGGGACTTCGGGGGCCAGGATGCTTGATCTGGCAAACATGGCCAGGGACGTCCCGGCAGACTGGAGCTGGGCCGCGGCCGGCATTGGCCGGTATCAGCTACCGGTAAACATGGCCGCTATGGTGATGGGTGGGCATGTCCGGGTCGGCCTGGAGGACAACATCTATTATGATTACCAACGAAAAACGCTAGCTACCAACCGATCTCTGGTTGAACGCATTGTTCGCCTGGCAGGGGAACTGGGCCGAGAAATAGCAACGCCCACCTATATCCGGGCCCGTTTGAAGATTCTTCCCTAAAGAGTCTATCGCTGATTTTCTTTTATTAGGCTTCAACCTGACAGGGCTGGTGTACCGGCAGCCACATTTAGACGGTAAAATTCGGAATGAAAGGCCGTCAACATCTCCTGACGTTGGAAGTCAGAGAGATAGCAGCTCCGTACTGCGTTCAAAACCGATTCTTTTAGCGCCGTCAGCGAAAGCCCGCAGTCGGTCACGGCGTGCAAATACTCCGCAGTCAGGGTGGTTTGGAATAGAGCCGGATCATCGGAGTTGATTGTTACCACACACCCTGCCTCTACCAATTGCCTTAAAGGGTGACTGGCGTAGGAAGAATAGAGGCCAAGCCGCAGGTTACTGGTCGGACAGACCTCCAAAGGCAGTCCTTGAGCTGCGAGCAACTGCACTAGTGCCGGATCCTCCTTCGCCCGCACTCCGTGACCGATCCGCTTGGCCCCCAAAAAGGTGATGGCCGCCCGGATGCTCTCTGGTCCGGCACCTTCACCGGCATGAGGGTTGGCCGGCAGGCCCCGGCGCCGGGCGTAGCAGAAATGGTCGCTAAAAAGTGCGGGCGGATACCCTGATTCCGGCCCGCCTAATCCCAAAGCCACTACCCCACCGCAGCGTGCTTTTTCACTGCAGGCCCATTTTACCACCTGCCAGGCCGGTGCCGGTACGCTCCGTACCAGATCCGTGATCCAGCGCATTTCCACACCCCATTGACGTCCGGCCTCTCGGCGTCCCTCGTTCAAGGCCTCCAGGAGAATGTCGAATGGCAATCCCAGTCGCAGATAAAATTGCGGGGTCCAGATGATTTCTGCGTAGCGGATATTCTGGCGGGCCATCTCCGCCCCGAGGTCAACAACCACGTTGCGGAAATCCTCCAGTTGGCGAAGGCAGTGAACGCCTAACAAGAGTGCGGCAATAAAATCCTGGAAATTTCGATAGCGGTAGAGTTTTTCCTCGATTTCTGCAGGATTTTTGAAGGGCAGACTCAGACGGTTTTGCTCAGCCAGCCGGAAGAGAGTCGCAGGTCGGAGTGTCCCCTCGAGGTGAACGTGCAGCTCAACCTTAGGCATGGCACGGATAAATTCGGCATCCGCAAATGGAGGGGTACCGGGCATAGGCTCCCTACCCTGTCGTCTGCATCAAGGCCGTTGTCTCCTTGCGACCACGCAGAAAGAGATACAAGGCCGCATGACGCCGCCAAAAGCCAAGATTGGGAAATTCCGTGCAAAGTGCTGCTGCCGGTTGGGGCTCCATAACTCCGGTCAACCGAAAACCATACACCAAGAGGCCGTTTATATAGTCTGCCAGGGTGTGTGGGTAACGGTTGACGGTAAAAGGTGCGTCCATAGTCTGCCCTCGGTTGGGGAAACGCCAAAGTTCGAGATATGATTCTCGTTGGAAATAATCGGCAACCGCCAATCCGGCTGATCGCCTGTTTTTGTCATGCAGCAGTGTATAGCCACGGGTGAAGAAACAAGGATGGCGGACCATAATGGCGATTTCTCCGCCGGGTTTGATGAGGCGGGCGAATTCCCGTAATGCCCCTGCAAGATCAGGAGTATCCATAAGGGCCATCACCGAGACCACCATTCCAAAACGATGGGGGGCAAAGCGTGACAGGTCGGAACAGGAGGCCACCTGAAAGTCGATCTGCCGAGGCGCGGCCTCCTCCTGGCGCCGGGCGTGGTCAATCATCCGACAGGAAATATCAACACCGGTTACCCGGGCACCTCGAGCGGCAAGATGGCGAGCGCTGCGCCCCTCACCGCAGCCGGCGTCAAGTACATCGAGTCCTTCGACATTACCAAGGAAATCGAGAAACTGAGGGATTCCGAAACGCTCATTGATGACGTCGAGCTGGTGACTCAGACTCCGGGCCCATAAATCGGCATTGTTGTCCCACTCTGCGGCCACGGCTTGTTCGGCCACGGTTTTTGTGGCACCGGAAGGTTCGCTCATGGTTGTTTTCTGGCCAAGTTCCAGTTCATTTATCTCACTTATCATTATCAGCCACCGGGAAGAAGTCCGAAGTGAAATCCTGGAATTTACCGCCCGCCCCCCGGGGGATTGTCTTCAGTATCATCAGTACCAAGGGCTTTCCGACGGTAACAACTTTCATCTGCCAGGCCGATATAAGACGAGCCTCAAACTCTGGAGGGAGCCCCCCCGGTGCTCCCAAGCGAAGTTCAAAACTCTGGTCGCGAAACTGGTGGATCTGGAACTGCCGTAAATTAACCGTAAGCTCCGGGGGCATATCCTCCAGGGCCTGACGGATGACGGCAACCTGGCCCAGGGTATTTTCCGGTAGGAAAGCGATCCGACTGTAGCGTCCTTTGACTTCACCGAAACTAGGCAGAGTCCGGCCGCATGGGCAGGGTCCGTCGACTGCCTCGGCAAGATCACCGGTGTCATAACGAATGAGTGGCATGGCCAGGTTAGAGAGGGTGGTAACCATGATGCGTCCGGTTTCGCCAGGGCGGCAGGGACTGCCATCCTTGGCAAGGATCTCCACCAAACAATGCTCAGTGTGGACATGGTACCGTCCTGCCTCTCGGCAACGGGAGGCAACAATACCGACTTCATTAAGTCCATAGTTCTGATTCAGGGGAGCAACAAATGTTGTTCCAATCCGTTGGCGCATGCTGGTAGTCAATTGTTCAGAAATTGCCAGCAATCCCTGCGGGTAATCGGGGCGGGGCCTGCTTTGGAAAGCAAAACAGAGATGTTCAAAGGTTTCGGGATAGGATAAGATATAATCGGGTCTGTTTCTGTCGAGCCATTCGGCCTGCTGGTCGACTTGATTGAGAACACTGAAACAGTGAGCCGGGCCGGTCTGGAAAAAGCGACCAACCAACGGCCAGGTCGAGAGATGGAGTGTATGGCCGGAGGGCAGCAGTTGTCGTTGCTGAGTGAGCGGAATCTGGCTCGGGAGCCGGATGATGGCCAAGGTGCCACAAGGATCAAACCGGAACCAACGCAACTCACGTTGTTTGAGCAAACTAAACATGCCCATACTGTAACGGGTCTGTTGCACCCGGACGGGTTGACCGGTAGTCCCTGAAGATTGAGTCGATTTACCCGGATACTGGCCGTCGGGCAGGGCCCTAGCGGTAAGTTCGGCGGCATTGTGGCGTAGCTTGATCTTGGTCAGGATCGGCAGGCGAGACAGATCCTCGGGGTTTTGAATATCTGAAGCCGTAAGTCCAAAAGTCGCAAACAGCTTTTCATAATAGGGCACCTGACGACTGGCATGACGGATCATTTTTTCAAGGGTATGACACTGCACGTCGTGCTGCTGGCGAGGAGTGAGGAATTCGTTAGCAAGCAGCCGGTCAAACCAGGGAGGCCAGCTACAGTGTGGCCTCAGGTGCCAGCGTGCCTGCTCGGTCTGTTCGCAGGCAAGGGAAGTCGGTGCAGGGCTGGGAGTGGAGAGAGGCATAGGGGTCTGGTTAAACTTCCCGTTCTTTCCGGAACTCGGAATGGAAACAATTGATTGCTACTATAATGCATGCTAACATATCGTGTTTAATAGGGTATGACATTAAAAATGCTTACTTTTTGATAAAAAAACGATACAGGTTAAGGGAATGCAACAACCACTATGCATCCATATCGAAGGCTGGCGACATTTCACTCAATCACTG
>CAITDH010000267.1 GCA_903891045.1 uncultured Desulfobulbaceae bacterium
AATCCAGGGCAAAGGTTTGTCACCGGCTACCCATCCGGGCCATATCCCCATTGGCGCCTCTGATCTAGACAGCGTCACCGGCACCATTACCAAGGCTCAGGACACAACAGGAATAGGCGATCAAAACGGCGTTAATGTCGACCAGGAGATGCTCAACCTCTCGAAAAACGAGCTCATCTATGAAACGGCGGCCCAGTTACTCAAGAAAAAACTCTCTCTGTTAAGCTACGTTGTCCAAGGCGGGCAATAACAGAAGACCATAAAAGGAGACTATAATGGATATCTTCAACACATTTGACGTGAGTTCCTCAGCCCTCAAGGCCCAAAGGATTCGTCTCGACACCATCAGCTCCAATCTGGCCAATGTGGAGACGACCTCCACCCCGGAAGGTGGCCCATACAAGAAAAAATCCGTTTATTTTCAAAGCCAGCCGCTTTCCTTCAATGAACACCTGGACGGAAAGCTCAAAAATACCATCCAGGGGGTGGAGGTCACAAAAATTCTGGAAGACAAGGAAGAACCGCAACGAATCTACAACCCATCCCATCCCGATGCGGGAGCTGATGGATATGTTGCCATGCCCAATGTCAATGTGTTAAAAGAGATGGTTGATATGACCTCGGCCACAAGGGCTTACGAGGCCAACACCACGGTCATCAAATCTGCCAAAAGAATGGCATTAAAAGCGCTTGAGATATAGGGAGATAACAGACCATGAGCATACAAATCACCGGAGCCGGATCATCCCTGCCCCTACGCGGGGCTGACACCAGCGCTGTTTCCACCGCCAAAAGCGGTTTTGCGGACATCATGAAATCCACCATTCAACAGGTAAACCAGGCTCAGAACACGGGAGAGCAAGCCATTGAAAAGCTCAATACCGGCAACGCAGACAGTCTGCACGAAGTAATGCTTGCCGTTGAAGAGGCGGATATCTCCCTAAAGATGCTGGTCCAGATGCGGAACAAGGCCCTCACAGCCTACGAAGAAGTGATGCGAATGCAAATTTAGAGATTTTCCATAATAATCAGGTCACAGGTTGGGGTTTAGCCCGTGCTGAATAGTTTACAGGTTCAAGGTTAACGGATTAACAAAAGGGTCCTCTTTATGGCAGACGAAAATATGGCTTCGCCACTTAACAGAAATGCGGCGCAATCAGCACCTCCCGAACGTAAAAACCTCCTGACGCTGATCAGCGAATGGCCTCTTTCCCGTAAAATAGCGTTAGGGGCCGTCGCCTTTATCTCTATCGCCCTGTTTGCGGCCATCATCATCCAATCACAAACAGCCGCACACCAACTGCTCTATGCCAACCTGAATGAGACAGATGCGGGCTCGGTGGTCAACTGGCTCAAGGGACAGAAGATCCCCTATCAGTTGAAAAATGAGGGCAAGAATATCTGGGTTCCGGCAGACAAGCTTTATGAAAGCCGTCTCGCCCTTGCCGCCAACGGCCTGCCGTCAGGTGGGGGGATTGGTTTTGAGATATTCGACAAGCAGAGTTTCGCCCTCACCGATTTTGTCCAGAAGGTAAATTACACCCGGGCCCTGCAGGGAGAACTCTCAAGGACCATCGCCTCCTTGGCCCCGGTTGAAGCCACCCGCGTCCATCTGGCCCTGCCGGAGAAACGCCTTTTTGAAAACCAGCAGAAAGCGGCAACCGCCTCGGTTATTGTCACCCTGAAATCAGGAAGAACACTGGACAAAGGACAGGTTCAGGGAATCATCCATCTGGTGGCAGGATCAGTAACCGGCCTGACCCCTGAAAATGTCAAGATCATCGACGCCTCCGGCAAGGTCCTCAGTACCAACGAAAAGGACAATTCCGACCAGAGTGTATCCCTTGACATGTTTGCCTTCCAGCAGGAAGTTGAGCACCGGATGGAGACCCGGGCCCTGAATCTGCTCGACAAGACCCTGGGGGTGGACAAGTCCATGGTCAGGGTGACCGCAACCCTGGATTTCGCCAAAGTAGAAAAGACCCAGGAACTCTTTGACGCTGATGACCCGGTTATCCGCAGCGAACAAATGCAGCAGGAAGAAAGCGGCGGCAAGGCCAGTGGCGGTGTGCCTGGTGTTGAATCCAATCTGCAAGGCAACACGGCTGACAAAGCGAGCAGCAATCCTGCGGCCAGCAAGACCTCCCGTACCACCAACTATGAGATCAGCAAGACGATCAGCAAGACCGTCAACCCTGTTGGCAACGTTACCAAACTCTCGGTGTCCATCCTGGTAGCGGATAAAACCATCCCCGGTAAAGACAAGGAACCGGCCACAACCCAGCCGCGAACCGAAGAGGAACTCAAGTCCTTAGAAAACATGGTCTCCAGCGCCCTTGGACTGGTAAAAACGCGGGGAGACAACATCAACATTGTTTCTTTACCCTTTACCGAGACCCCCAAAGATGCCGCCGCCATAACTGAGGCCGCGCCGGCCAAGATGCTGTACGAATATCTTCCCTTTATAAAATATGGCCTGATGGCCATCGGTGCCCTGTTCTTTTATTTTCTCCTGATCCGGCCTCTGATCAAAACGATGAAAGGAGAAGTGACCCAGCACAACAAGACCGTCGCCGATCTAGAACGAGAACAGGCTATCCTGCCGGTTGTCGAAGAACCTTTACCTGAAATCATCCCCGACGAACTGATCCTGCACCTGCGCAAAGAGATTTCCCGCAACCAGATGCCAACAGCCTATATTGTCAAAAACTGGATACAGGAAGGATAAGCCATGAGCATCAAGACCCTTACCGGACTCAACAAAGCAGCAGTCTTGCTCATCTGTCTTGGCGATGAAGCCACATCCAAAGTTTTCGAGGAACTGTCTGACGATGAGATCCGCCAGGTGACCCGAACTATGGCCACCATTGACCATATCCCCGAGGGCATCAAAGACAAGGTCTTTGCCAGTTACGCCGAGACCCAACATGAACTGGCCGGTCTTTTTGTCAAAGGCGCCGACTTTGCCAAAAAGGCCATTGCATCCACAGGCTCTGATGAACGTACTGCCGGTTTGATGGAGCAATTCGTCTCAGGAACTGAATCCCGCCCTCTGGAGACCATTGCCCTGATGCAACCGAAGATGGTTGCCGGACTCCTTGAAAAAGAACATCCCCAGACCATGGCACTGATCCTGTCCACCCAACACGTGGAACATGCCAGCGAGATCCTCGCTCATCTTCCCGAGGAGGTGCGGGCCGATGTAATCTACCGGATTGCCAAGATTGAAAAAGTCTCTACCGATGTAATCGCCCGCATTGAAGATGCCCTGCATCGTGAAATTGGTCTGGTCGCGAGCAAAGAGCAGAAACAGGTGGGTGGCCTGGATAAGGTGGTGGATCTGCTGGACCACCTGAAAAACAGTATGGATGCCGAGATCCTTGAGACCATAGAACAGACAGACCCGGATATGGCCGAAGAGATCCGTAAACGCATGTTCACCTTTGAAAACCTGGTAGCACTTGATGGCAGGTCTCTGCAGATGATCCTGCGTGAGGTCAGCAATGACTCGCTGACCCTGGCGTTAAAGACCGCATCTGATGAAATGAAAGAAAAGATCTTTGCCAATATGTCCTCCCGCGCCGCCGATATGATCCGGGATGACCTGGAGGCCATGGGTCCAGTGCGCCTCTCTGAGGTTGAGGTCATGCAGCAGACCATCGTCAAGATTGCCATGAAACTGCAGGAAGAAGGCAAACTGGTGCTTGGCTCTGGAAGTGGTGGTGATGAGCTTGTCTAAGGTTTATAAGAATCCCCCCACATTCGTGCCTGAGCAGATCTTGCCTCGTCAGGACCACCCATACGAACCGGCCTGGCAGGATATGGAAGCGGGACCGTCTTCCCGACGCGGACACCATGGATCATTTATCCCTGACAAAACCAATGGGCGCGAGACGACTCCTGAAACTCTGTCTTTCACTCCTCAACACCATGCAAACAATGAGATCAATCTTTCCCATGATCACCTCGTAGAAGTTGAAGAGAACAGTGACAAAACGCCTGCCCCCACCATCGACCTGGAACTGATACGGAGGGAGGCCTTTACTGAAGGCGTGCTAGCGGGAAGACGCCAGGCGGATGAAGATTTTGGAACCTGTGCCGGTGCCCTACGGGAGGCCTGCAATCAACTAACCCAAATCCATGAAACAATATTATGCAACAATACCAATGAGATGCACGCAATGGTTCTGGAGATAGCTGAAAAGATCATCCGCCACTCGATACAAGAGCAGAGCGACACAATTCTTGCCACTATCGAAGAGGCTATTCGCCGGGCCGTCAAATCTGAAGAATTCGAGATCCGGGTGAACCCGGAAGATTTGGAGGTCATCAAGCAAAAGAAACAAGAGCTCATCAATGAAATAAGCGGGCTCAACAATATTATCCTCAAGGCGGACAAATCCGTTGAACGTGGCGGCTGCCTTCTGGAATCAATAAATTGCAGCGTCGATGCCACCATTTCCAGTCAGTTGCAGGTGATAAGCGAGGCCCTGCAATCAGACCATACCACCGACACCTCTTTCCCTGAAGAGCCATAAGGGGAATCCTGACAATGACCTCCGCCTCCACCACCATCGCCAGGCTCAACCCCATCAAGGTATGGGCAAAAGTTTCCCGTATTGTCGGGCTTGTGGTCGAAGGATACTGCCCCGCTTCTTCTATCGGCTCCCTTTGTCAGATCTCTCCGCTGGACAAGAACAACGAACCGGTGATGGCCGAGATCGTCGGCTTCAAGGATTCGCGCGCCCTGCTCATGCCACTGGGCGAACTGCGCGGCCTGGGACCTGGCAGCCAGATCAGGGTCATCAAAGACAGCGCCACCATTCAGGTGGGTGACACACTGCTTGGACGAGTCATCGATGCCATGGAGCATCCCCTGGACGGACTCCCCGCCCCCTTACTGACCCATGAAAAACCGATTTATTCTCTGCCGCCAGGGCCGATGCAAAGGACCAACATCTCCGAAGTCCTGGATCTTGGCATCCGCTCCATCAACGGCCTCACCACCTGCGGCATGGGACAGCGGATGGGGATCATGGCCGGCTCCGGTGTCGGGAAAAGCGTACTGCTCGGCATGATGGCTAAATACGCCAGGGCGGATGTCAACGTCATTGCCTTGATTGGCGAACGCGGCCGCGAGGTCCGGGAATTTATCGAGCGCGATCTGGGCAAAGAGGGGCTGGCCCGGTCGGTAATCGTGGTGGTCACCTCGGATCAGTCGCCTCTGCTGCGGATGCGCGGGGCCTTTGTGGCCACAGCCATTGCCGAATTTTTTTGCGGCCAGGGCAAAAATGTCCTGCTGATGATGGACTCGGTGACCCGCTTTGCCATGGCCATGCGTGAGATTGGTCTGGCCATTGGCGAGCCGCCCACCACCAAGGGCTACACCCCCTCAGTCTTTGCCACCCTGCCCAAACTCCTGGAGCGCGCCGGCCGATTCAGCGGCAAAGGTTCCATCACCGGGCTCTACACGGTGCTGGTGGATGGGGATGATATGACCGAACCTGTTGCCGACTCAGTCCGTTCGATCCTTGATGGCCATATTGTCCTGTCCCGTGCCATTGCCGCCAAAAATCACTGGCCGGCCATTGACATTCTCAACTCGACCAGCCGGGTAATGCGGGATATCGTCTCACCTCGCCACACAGAACTCGCGGGCCAGGCCCGCAGCATTCTGGCAACCTACAAAGAGGCCGAAGATCTCATCAATATCGGTGCCTACGCCAAGGGATCAAATCCCAAGATTGATCATGCCATTACCAAGATCGACGCCATCAACGATTTCCTGCAACAGGGTATCAACGAAACCACCCCCTTGAAACAAACCATCGAACAACTCGGCGAGCTGCTCAGCGGCAGAAGGGATGATACCCAGCAAAAAAGAGACCGCCGGAGTGAAGACCAGAACGATGGGCACTAGCAACTTCCCGGCAACTAACCGGCATCGTGCAACCTTTTATTGTCATGCTACCACTAACAGACCATGAAGCCCTTCACCCTCGACGCGGTACTTCAACACCGGAAAAGCCTTGAAGATCAGGCGGCCTATCATCTGGTCAAGGCCCGGGAAGAAGAAAGTGACGCCCAACGCCAACTAAACGATGAAGAAGAGATCCTGAAGGCCCTGATTGAGACCATGGCCCATGAGCAAACGCTCGGGATTGAAGTGGTCAAACTGGCACAATTTGAGCAACGGATCATCCTGATCAGCAAGCAGGTCCAGGCACTACAGGCCCTCATGCAGAAAAAACAAGAGGCCGTAAACCGGGCCCAGAAGTACTTGATCGCCAAGAGCAAAGATCGCAAGATCATGGAAACCCTGCAACAAAAACAAGATGAGGCCTGGCAACACTATCTGGACAAGAAAGAGACGGCTACCCTTGATGAGATTGCCGTCATCTTTCACAATAGAGAATAAGCAGTAACTATTTATTATTTTTACTTTTTTCAAAAATCTGTCATTACCCATCCCCCCAACCTTTACCTCTGGCGGCCTTATTATGAAAAGAATATTCTTCATCTTTCTTCTGTTCTGTTTATCATTAACAGTCGGCCCCTATCCGCCGGCATCGCTGGCGGCAGAAGCCCAAAACAAGACGGCAACACCATCAACAGAGCCTCCCCAGGAGAAATCCTTTTC
>CAITDH010000268.1 GCA_903891045.1 uncultured Desulfobulbaceae bacterium
AACTCTTTTGTGTAACGGCCATACGGGATTTTTTCCATGTTGACACCTCCATTTTGTTTTGTTTGTAATCAAAACGTTGGTGTCCATTTTTTTCAACCTACATCAGGTATGTTAATGAACGAACACAAAAACGAAATACAAATAGAGATTCTTATTTTCAAACGAATATTGGAAAGCGTGCCAGACATAGAGGCTCTCGAAACAAAATTGATCAGTGAAATTAATCCAATATGGAACCTAAGAAATAGGGAGGGGGCATGAAACTGAAATTTACGTTTGTTGCAATAGCGGAAAAAGGGGACGTACTTGATATTTTCAGTTTTCATGATATACTGCCTTCATGCCTAGACATGCCCGCATAGATATTCCCGGATTGCTTCAGCACGTTATCGTCAGAGGGATCGAGAAGTGCCCCATCTTCCTTGACGATCAAGACCGGGCAAATTTTCTCTCCCGCCTCCGCGTTCTCCTGTCGGAGACCGAAACCGACTGCTATGCCTGGGCCTTGCTCGACAACCACTTTCACCTGTTACTGCAACCGAAACAACGGGCACTGGCCGAGATCATGCGGCGCCTGCTGACCGGTTACGCTGTGGTGTTCAATCTGCGCCACCATCGTGCCGGACACCTTTTTCAAAACCGCTACAAGTCCATTGTCTGTGATAAAGACCCCTATTTTCTGGAGCTGGTGCGGTACATCCATCTGAACCCAGTACGGGCGGGAATTGTCGGAGATCTTGAGACGCTGGCGGCTTACCCTTGGTGCGGGCATTGCGAACTGCTCGGGCGAGCATCCATGCCGATGATTCAAGTGAATGAGGTTTTGCCGCTCTTTGCAAGGCAACGCAAGGCCGCACGGCAAAAATACGAATCTTTTATTGCCGACGGTCTCCATGATCACTCCATAACCAAGCTCTCAAACGGCGGAAGACGATCGAGCAGGGCCCTGGACCCGTCCATTGCCGAAGATGCGATGTTTGACGACAGGATCCTTGGAGGAGGGCATTTTGTCGAGCAAGTGCTGAACACATCCAGCACCGTGCGGAACAATCGCCGTATGCCGCTCGCCGAACTGGTGCAGCGAGTGGCCACCTATTTGCAGATCGCGCCAGCCACTTTGAGCACTCCAAGCAAGGAACGGAACATTGTCCGCGCCAAAGCCATAATCAGCCACATAGCGGTCAGAAAGTTGGGGATCAAAGGGCTGGATGTCGCCGCCACGCTGGGCTATAGTTCGACAGCGGTGACCCAGGCGGCAAAAAGAGGTGAGACGCTTCTGGCTACGGAGAGAGATCTGGAAAAGATGTTGAGGGATATCACAAAACTTTAAATATCAGGAGCGTCCCATTTTTAATCCGGTCTCCCCCTTACTCTCCATCGAACACAACTCAAGATTAAGCGCCTCAACAGAGAGCAAAATTTCCCGAAACGAGATACCAAGAGAGGCAAGCAACAGGAATAAACTGATCGCGAACACGATCTTGCCGGCAAACTGCCAGCCAAAAAAAAGAAACAGCATGCAGACCACGCAACTAAAAAGTCCTGCAACCCCACAGGCCTGCATATTCCTGATCAGCATCACCCGACGACGCAGACTTTTGATCTGAGAAAGTAAGATAGCATCAGGATTTACCTGATACCGGTCATGCAGATTGCGGATCCGCGAACCAAGGGCCAGAAAACGATTGGTATAGGCGATAAGTAGAAAGGTCACGGCCGGAAAAAGCAAGGCTGGTGTGGTAAAGGTGATATCCATGGCAAAATTTGCTCCGGCAAGTCCCGTCTGTTTCCAGGATTCAGGGGCACGTTGACGGATGTTGTAATTGTACACATCCACCTCCCTGTTTGACAAAGAAAGATAATATCTTATCTATAAAAAATCAAATATTTACCCTGATTCAAAGCTGGGAGCAAGAAATTTATCACCAACGCAGTTTGTTCTCTCAATTTCCTTGACGTCAGCGCCATTAGGGGTATAGTAAATTTCGCATCGAATTATATTCCCCAGTTCAATCAAGTTTTGACTTGACTGGAAACAACAATTTCCCCCTTTTCTAAAAGTGAACACCATGAAAAAAAAGACCCTGCACACCCTTCTCTTTCTGACTCTAATTGGCTCACTCACCCTTGTTTCCGGAGGTTGCAGTAAAAAAGAAGTCACTCCCCCAACATCAGGAGGAGCTGCAGGTGGCAATAATGTAAACTATCCAGATGCAACTGGCAGCGCCGACGGCACGCTGGATGACTCCACCAATCAGAAAAATGGCAGTTTTGGTCAAGGTGAGCAAAGTGACGATTATAAACGCCAGCATGGTCGCTCTTCTGCGCAGTTTCAACCCATCTATTTTGATTTTGACCAATCAAGTATCCGGAAGGATATGGCCCAGAATCTGGTAGCCAATGCCAAGTACATGAAATCATCATCAGAATCTATCGTTATTGAAGGAAACTGCGATGCCCGGGGCACCAATGAGTACAACCTGGCCCTTGGTGAAAGACGTGCCATCAACGCCAAAAAATACATGGTGGATCTTGGCGTTAACGGCTCACGAATCCGCACCGTCAGCTATGGCGAAGAAAGACCACTCTTTGAGGGATCAGATGAATCAAGTTATCAATACAACAGACGCGATGACTTTGTTATTGAATAATTTTTTCTCTTCTTGATATAAAAAAGGCCGATACTATTTTTAGTATCGGCCTTTTTTTATTGTTTTTATCCTTACGACTGACGCAAATTCAGGTTCTTTTTGCCTGAACAACCTCCAGCATCTTTGTGCATACCTCATCAATATCAAGAGAGGTGGTATCAATAGCGAGAGCATCGTCAGCCTTTTGCAAGGGGGCTAATGTCCGCTCCTGATCATCACGGTCGCGCTTAGTAATCATGGCCAGCAACTCCTGGGCATCAACCTCCTGGCCAGAGGATCGAAGCTGCGCCACTCGTCTGCGGGCCCGTTCTCCAAGATCAGCCTCAAGGTAAAACTTCCAACGGGCATCAGGAAAAACCACCGTGCCTGTATCTCTTCCTTCGGCAACGATCTTTCCCTTTTGGCCAAGGGCCTGCTGCATCTCGGTCAATCTCTTTCTCACCACAGGAATTGCTGATACCAGCGAGGCCAGCATCCCTGCCTCAGGGGTGCGAATCGCGCTACTCACATCCTGGCCGTTGACCACAACCCCCACATCACCATCTTCCTGACCTGCCGGAAACAACTGTAAATCCATGCCAGCAAGGATGGAATCCACCGCCTGCTCATCAGTCAGGTCTATCTGCAACCGCTGGAGGCATAATCCCACCGCCCGATACATGGCCCCCGTATCCAGATAGGTATAGCCAAGGGCCGCCGCTACCTTTCGGCTCAAGGTCGATTTCCCTACACCGGACGGTCCATCAATAGTGACAATCTCCCGCTTTTCAGACATCTCCTCAGACATAGGAAAGCTCACGCAGACACACGGACAACGCGGCAAGAAAGCGATTATTTTCCTCTTCACTACCCACGGTAATACGTACCATATCGGTATAACCATAGGGTTTCATCGAGCGAATAATAACCCCTTTGTAAAGCATGGCCTCATACAGTGCCGTGGCATCACCTTGCACATCAATCAGAAAAAAATTGGTCTGCGATGGATAACTTTTACATCCCAGTTTCTCCACTTCATCCTGCAGATACCGCAACCCCTCACGGGTACGCCGCAGGGTTTGCTGATAAAATTCTTCGTCCTCGAGAGCTGCAAGGGCACCAATCTGAGCCAGTTGATTCACATTAAAAGGTTGCCGCACCTTATGCAGATTCTCCGCCACCTGGGACGCCATCAAACCATAACCGATGCGCAAGCCGGCCAGACCGTATGCCTTGGAAAAAGTACGCAGGGACACTACCCCGCACCGCCCCTTGGTGTTACGGACCAGAGAAAAGATATCTACCTGAAGGTCACTGTCCATAAAATCCACATAGGCCTCATCAAGCACTACCAGGACTGATTCCGGAACCTCGCTGAGAAAGGCATACAGATCAGTCGGTTTAATCGGGCTACCAGTGGGATTATTGGGATTATCAAGAAAAATCAGCCGTGTCCTATCGGTAACGGCAGCCAGAATCGTGGCCAGATCATGGTGCATCCTGGTTAAAGGGATAACAATATTCACCCCGCCCCGGACCTGAACAATCTTTTGATACATGAGAAACGAAGGATGGCTGGTAATAACCTCATCTCCTGTCTGGACATAGGCCTTGACCAGCATCTCAATAATCTCATTGGAACCATTGCCCAGCACGACCTCTTCGGGGGCAAATCCAAGTTTTTCGGCCAAGGCATGGACCAGACGGTAACAACTCCCATCAGGATAGCGATGCAGATTATCCAGCGCCCCACGGATGGCCTGAATAGCCTTGGGGGAGGGGCCCCAGGGATTTTCATTGGAGGCCATCTTGATAGAGCCACTGACTCCATACTCCCTTTCCAGTTCCTCTAAGGGTTTACCTGGTGGATAAGGAACTATAGATGCAATATTATCAGGTACCTGGATCTTCATCCCCACCTCTTCACAATTCGATTTAATACTCTTAATGAGTTTAATACTTTTACGCAATTCCAGGCCGTTGTGGCGGCAGGTTCAACCCTTGTTCCAGATTATAAGCAACCTTAAACAAAGAATCTTCCCTGAAATGAGCCCCTTGGAGCTGAATGCCAATGGGCAAGCCACCCCGACTAAAACCGCCAGGCACCGAGATACCTGGGATTCCCGCAAGATTGGCAGAGATGGTCAACACATCCGAAAGGTACATGGCCAAGGGGTTCTCGGCCTTCTCTCCCAGCTTCCAGGCCGGAGTAGGAACAACAGGTGAAATCAGGACATCACACTGCTCAAAGGCGCGATTAAAATCACCCAGAATCAAGGTGCGAACCTGCGAGGCCTTTTTATAATACGCATCATAATACCCGGCAGACAAAGCATACGTTCCAATCAGGATTCGCCGTTTCACTTCAGCACCAAACCCTTGAGAGCGAGTCTCCTTGTACATCTCCATAAGGGTCTTCACTTCCATATCCCGAAAACCATAGGAGACGCCGTCATATCGCGCCAGATTGGAACTGGCCTCAGCCGTGGCAATGAGATAATAAACGGCGACACAATAATCTGTGCGCGGCAGCGATACCTCGATAATCTCCGACCCTGCATCCCTCAGCACCTCAATGCCGTGGGTCACAACCGCCCGAACCTCCGGATCTAACCCCTCGCCAAAATATTCCCTGGGTACCCCAACCCGCATCCCTTGCAGACCCTTGGTAAGAGAGGAGCTGAAATCAGGAACCTCCTGCCGGACCGATGTGGAATCTTTGGGATCATACCCGCAGATGGCATTCAGCATCAAAGCGCAATCAGTGACATCACGGGTGAGAGGACCAATCTGATCCAGGGAAGAGGCAAAGGCCACCAAACCATACCGGGAGACCAGACCATAGGTTGGTTTGATCCCCACAATACCGCAGAGAGAGGCTGGCTGCCGAATGGAGCCTCCGGTATCCGAACCAAGAGAACCAGGGCACTCCAGGGCCGCAACCGATGCGGCAGAGCCACCAGAAGACCCCCCGCTCACAAAGCCCAGTTTCCACGGATTTTCAGGGACCCGAAAGGCACAATTTTCCGAGGTTGACCCCATGGCAAACTCATCCATGGCTACCTTGCCAAGGATAACCGCACCTTGCCCCTTCAGCTTTTCGACAACAGTTGCATCGTAGGGAGGAACGAAATGTTCGAGCATCCGGGAACCACAGGTGGTAACAATCCCTTTGGTGCAGAGCAAATCTTTTATGGAGAGTGGGATACCACATAAGGGCTGCGCATCACCACGAGCCCGAATCATATCCGCCTCGTCGGCCTGGGCCAGGGCCAGTTCCGGAGTAACTACCAGAAAGGCCTTAACCTTATCATCAACGGCCTTGGTACGTTCAAGACAACTTTGGGTTAATTCACGGGACGAGAGGCTTCCTGCGGCCAATTGCCCGATTGCCTGGGCAATGGTTAATTCATACGGATTCATCAATACCTCAAAAAATAATCGCTCTCAATAAAAACAGTTTAGGAGCCGTTACGAAATAACTTGTCTCTTTATGACTATTTCGTTACGGCTCCTTATGCCGTTTTCGCCATTAAGATGTTCATGTTATTTCTTTACCACGGCTTGTCTCCGAACGACCTCTAAATAATTCTCGGCACTACAAACGCCTCTCCATTCTGACAAGGACCATTAGCCAAGGCCTCTTGCCTGGCCAGCGAATCAGTCACCCGATCTTCACGAAAGGCATTGGAAACAGAAAAAGCATGAGTCATTGCTTGTACCCCGGTGGTATCAAGCTCATCCAGCTTAGCCACATAGGAAAGAATAGTATCCAGTTGACCGGTCATGGTTTCCAGCTCCTGTACACTCAGATTTAACCGGGCTAAATGCGCCACCCTCTCCACTTCTTCTTTTGTTATCTTCATTTCCTGTCAACCTGAAGCCTTGATATCATAACGATACATTGAAGGTAAGCACAAAGTCTTGAACAGCATGAGCGAAAATATCCACAGTTTCTTTATCAAACTGAGAACCAGAATGCAGTTGCAGTTCACAGAGTGCTTCATCCATGTTCAAATTTCGACGATAATTTCGCCTTGAGGTCATGGCATCATAACTATCCACCACAATAAGAATCTTGGTCAACTGATCCAGATCATCACCCTTGAGACCATCTGGATATCCTTTGCCATCCATACGCTCATGATGGTGCCGAATAATAAACTGCTCCCGCTCCATGAACCCTAATGGTTGAATAATATTAGCGCCAATAACCGGATGTTTTCTGATCAGTATCCACTCATCATCGGTTAATTTCCCCGGCTTCTGAATACAGGAAAGATCTATCACCAGTTTGCCGATATCGTGAAACTGGGCCGCCCGCCGCAACACCACCAGTTCTTTTTCTGGTAAATCCATAGCCAGACCAAGCATCAAGGCATACTCAGTCACGCGCATGGTATGACCGGCGGTATAGAAATCTTTCTCCTCCATGGCGTTCTGGAGACTACTCATCAACTGGACTGTTGCATTCTCCAGACTATGACTATACGTCAGTAAAAGCCTATTCGTCTCTTCCAGTTCTTTGGTCTTGCTCTGAACTTCTTGTTCCAGGGAGGTCTTATATTGTCTTTCCCGAAGAATAAATGATCTTTTCTCTATGGCCCGTCGGATCTTGACATTAAAGATATCAAGATCCTCAATGGGTTTAGTTAAAAAATCATATCCCCCAAGATTAATTGCTTGTACCACATATTCCATGGAACCAGCGCCAGTCAGAAACAAGACCGGAATATCATACTGACGGGAGTTCAAAACCTTAATGGTTTCAAAACCTCCCATGTCCGGCATATTAATGTCGAGAATGATCACATCATAGGAATCATCAATCACCTCAATAACATCTCTACCGTCGGCAACAGTTTTTACTATATGACCAAACATCTCCAGTACCGTAGACACAGTGGTCCGAACCGTGACGTCGTCATCTGCGAGTAATATTTTTGCCTTTTTTCCTTCCAAACCAAGTCCCTCTCGAAAGTTTAACTAAACATCAACATACGAAAGCATTTCCATAGAGCTTACATTTTCCAATATTTTTTTGCAACCTCCCATGCTTGATGAATGGCTGGATGCAATGATTTTTCGCGGCTCAGACGCGTAGCCGTATCATCATCCAGATTGGTTGAATACCCGGTATCAAGCACATGACCAGACAACTCTCCAAGAACAGCCAGGATACCATCCCGTTGCCCATCAAGATTATATCCTCCCTCCAGGGTAACCAGCAAACGCCCATCACAGACCTCTTCGGCCAATTGCACAAGGGTTCTGGTTAGATAGGCAAATCCTGACGCAGTCACCTCCATGGTCCCCAGGGGATCACCTCGATAAATATCAAATCCGGCAGAGACAAGAATGAGTTGCGGTTTATATTCACGACCAATGGGAACAACCAGATCATCAAAGATAGTAGCGTAATCCACATCTCCTTGATATCCAGGCAAAGGAATATTTATCGTAAACCCCTCTCCTTTCCCCCGGCCAGTCTCCTTCAACGAACCAGTTCCAGGATAATAAGGATACTGATGCGTGGAGAGATAGAGAACTTTTTCACTCTCGTAAAACGAATGCTGGGTTCCATTGCCATGATGCAGGTCCCAGTCCACAATCATCACTTTTTCCAGACCAAGAACCTGTGTGGCATAATGGGCGGCTATAGCCACATTGTTAAACAGACAAAACCCCATCGACTGGTTTTTTTCCGCATGATGACCCGGAGGACGCACTAAGGCAAAGCCATTATCAATCTCACCAGCCATTACCATTAACAGATCAACCCCTTTAATCAGGGCACCCACCGCCAGACAGGCGGCGGCATAAGAATCCGGTGAGGTGTGAGTATCGGGGTCAAGGGTATCAAAAATCTTGCCGGCGGTCTCGGAAACCCTAGAAATAAGGGATTCTGAATGATTTAAACCGATAACTGCGTGGGAGGCCGGGTTAAATTGTGGTTCCAAAAAACAACCAGCCAACGCCTTACCATCAAGAATTTTATAAATACCTTTTAAGCGCTCTGGCGATTCCACATGATCAAATCCAGGATCATGATCCAGAAAAAGAGGATCTCTAAACACCGCTGTCTTACGCATATCCCTCCAACCAACACAAAAATCCTATCGGATTCCTTGAATCATTCTTTTTTCAGTAACCACCAAATCAAGTAGTTCATCATGGGCCTGTAAAGCTAATCTGTCAACTACCTGAAAATCAAAGGCCAGACCAATTCGTTTAGCCTGTGGCGCTTCATGAGCCATGAAACGATCATAATAGCCGCCACCATAACCCAATCTGCCACCCCTCTCATCAAAAACAGATCCAGGCAGTATAATTGTCTCTATCTCACGACCAACTACCATGTTACTTATTCTGATCGCCAATCGTGGTTCAGGTATGGAACAATAACCAGGCACAAGATCTTTTTCTACATTAGTAATTACCACCGGCAGTAATCTCTTCTCCTTGACCAAGGTAAGTGGAACCGCAACCCGCTTGCCCTGCTTCAGAAGTTCAGCTATCAGGATATGAGTCTCAACCTCGGAACGAAAATCGACATAAATAAATAGAGTTTCACTGGCTGCAACATCCTCAAGAAGAAGCATTTTTCGAGTAATTTCATAACTCATGCCATGACGTTCCTGGATATGCAGATCATCGCGATCACTAAGGGTTTTTTTTCGTATAAGAGAAGAATTGTACAAGAATACACCTTTGTTAAAAACAAAAAATCGCAACCCCTGTATTCACAGAAGTTGCGATTAAAATGGAAAATCGCCTTATGACAATAACATCATCACATGGGCACGATCAACTTATT
>CAITDH010000269.1 GCA_903891045.1 uncultured Desulfobulbaceae bacterium
CCCGGCCCGTGCCGCTTCGATGGTGGCGTTCAGGGCCAGCAGGTTGGTTTGTGATGAGATAGCGGTGATGGTCTCCGTTACCTGGCCAATCTGCTGTGCCGCCTGACCGAACTGCTGCATCAAGAGTGCAAGATTCTGGGCCTGAGTGCCAGCCTGTTCACTGATCTTGCGGGCTTTCTCCGAGTTGGCGGCAATCTTGCCAATGGTGTTGTTCATCTCCCGGGTGGACCCGGTGACGGTGGCGAGATTGGTTGTCGCCTGTTCCATACATGCTGCCACCGAATTGGTGTTGGCACTGGCCTCTTCTGCTGCGGCCGCTACCGTGCTCGTCTTGTCGGATACTACCTGGACATCTGTGGACATCTGCTGGGAAATGGCTGACAGCTCCTCAGAAAAAGTGGCGACAGTGGTGGCATTGTCCGCAAGCTGGGCTATAATCCCCCGTACCTTTTCGGCAAAGGTATTGAATCCGTTAGCCAGCGCTCCAACCTCATCTCCGGTTTCCACTGCGATTCTTCGGGTAAGATCGCCTTCGCCTTGCGAGATGTCCTGCATTAAGTCTGCCGCATGACTGATGGGATTGACAATGGCGTTAGCCAGCAGTGTGATGAGCATGGTCATTAAAAAACCGCCAATGAGGATTGCCACCCCAGTGGTCAGCATATTATTCTTAAGTTGGGCAGCGACGCTTTCTGTGCTGTAGCTGAATTTGAGCCGTCCAATAACTGTTGCACTTGCCGGATCCTTGATTTCCCTCTCTATCAGAACAGATTGCGCGGTTGCTGGTTTCTCATGACTGTTTGTCGTCAGTGCGGTGCCCTTCCCGTCGAAAAAGACGACCCATTCTACATCCGCATCTTTGATGACCTCTTTGACAAAGGCATCAAGGGCCGGATAGTCGTAGTTATTGATATAAGGCCCACTTATCTGTTCGGCCAGGGTTGCCAGGGAAAGGGCCTTGGAGTCCAACGCGCCTTGCATCAGGTGATTACCCCTGAACATCATGAATGCACCAAGACTCAGGAGCAGGATTGCTGTCATCAAGACCGTTGCGATAATGATTTTAGGGCGCAGCCCCAATGAGTTCAGCTTTGGCATGTTTTTCTCTGTTTATTGGAGCAGATTTGAGGAGTTATTACGAAATCACTCCCGCCGGTGGCACTGTTATGCTTCTGATTGAAGCCCGACAACAGCTTAAAGAGCCTTATTTAGCGATGAGCTGCTGTCCGGGACCACTGATAAAATCAAGCATCTTCTGCAATCCAGCGGAAGGCGCACCCTTGGTGACCAAGGTGATGGGACGGCCAATCTCCGGGATAGCCGGCGCGTTGATGGTGGCATCAATCTGGGCCGTGGCCCCCAGAGAGACTGCGCCTGAGGTAGATGCCACTTTGGCCTTCAGGTCATCGATGGTCGTTCCCTCTACCGCGTCTTTGCTGTAGGGCTCACCATTCATGGCCTGTTTCTGGAAAACGGTATTGGTTCCGGGGATCTTGGTTCCGACGATGACGACTATGGGTTTGCTCGGGCCGCCAACCTCAGACCAATTTTTGGCCTTACCGGTAAAAATAGCAGCAAGTTGTTCCTTGGAAAGTGCGGTGACGGTTACGTCTTTATTGGTCAGAACCTTGACGACATCTTTGCCGATGACCCGATTTTTGTAGATGTTTTTGTCGGGGATGGCATATCCTTCTTTTTCCATCATTGCCATCCAGTCAGGGAAGGTAAGGCCGCCAGCAGCGGCTTCCACGGCGCCAGTATCCAGATCTTTCA
>CAITDH010000270.1 GCA_903891045.1 uncultured Desulfobulbaceae bacterium
AATTTACAAGGTGAACACTTTCATGAGAACCATAAAATTCCTCAGTATCCTTCTTTTTTTCTCAGCGATCATGGTCCAGACCGCATCGGGAACCAGAATCAAAGATATCGCCCAATTAGGTGGCGTCCGTGAAAATCAACTGAGCGGTTATGGACTAGTGACCGGCCTTGCCGGGACTGGCGATGACCCGCAAAAAGTCTCGTTCACCCGGCAGGCTCTCTATAATATGATGGTACGCCAGGGAATCACCATTAACCCGGTAGATTTCGCAAAAATCAAATCAAAAAATGTGGCGGCAGTCATGGTTACTGCCGCCCTTCCCCCTTTTGCCAAACCAGGCTCCACCATTGATATCCAGGTTGCCTCGATCGGCGACGCAGTCAGTCTGGCGGGTGGCAACCTGCTCATGACGGCCTTGAAAGGCCCGGACGGCAAGGTCTATGCCGTTGCTCAGGGTGCCATGACCATCAGCGCCTTCTCCTTTGGCGGCAAGGCAGCCAAGGCCCAGAAGAATCACCCCACAGTTGGTCGCATTGCCAACGGGGCCATCATTGAACAGACAGTACCGGTTGTACTCGGTCAAAATGGCACACTCTCCTACAGGCTCCGGGCCGCAGATTTTACCACCGCTTCACACATGAGCGTGGCAATCAATGCAACCTTTGGCGAAGGCACGGCCGTCCCCATTGACTCAACCACCGTTAACGTGACCATCCCCGAGGCCAGCAAAGAACAGCCAGTCCCGTTCATTGCTAAACTGGAGGCCCTCGACATCAAGGTTGACACCAATGCCAAGGTCGTCATCAATGAACGCACCGGCACCATTGTCATGGGCCAGGACGTGCGGCTTTCAACGGTCGCGATTTCTCATGGCAATCTCTCGGTTGTCATCAAAGAGGCGGCCGACGTGGTCCAACCTAATCCACTGGCTCCTGGTGAAACCGTTGTCATCCCCAAAAGCACCGTTAAAATCAGCGAAGATGAAGGCGGACTCCTGGTGGTTAAAGAAGGTGTCAGCATCAGCGCCGTCGCCGACGCCCTCAATGCCATTGGCGCTACCCCCAGGGACCTGATTGCCATTTTTGAGGCCATCAAGGCCGCCGGGGCCATGCAAGGTGAGCTTGTCGTTTTATAATAGCAAAGGGATTACCAATGTCATCACCCATCATTTCATTAAAAATTCCTGAGACTGCTGGCGCCACAAAAAAAATTACCCCCAATGCCAGCAAAAATCTGCAAGCACTCCGTAAATCCTGTAGGGATTTCGAGGCGATCTATACTCAGGAGATGTACAAGGCCATGCGTAAAACTGTACCTGACGGCGGTATTTTTGATAATAAAAATATGGCCAATGGACTCTATAAGGAGATGCTGGACATGGAAATGGCCAAGGCCACGGCTGCCGGCAGGGGTACCGGAATTGGCGAGGCCATGTACCAACAGATGAAAGGCAAGATAGAAAATAAAAAATAACTGTAACAATGATTATTTCGTAACGACTCCCTGCATGTTATATCTGCCAAACACTACTCAAAGAAACAGCCGGTAAAAATTGGCTGTTTCTTTGAAGCGGCATAAGGTGCCGGTCGCTCCTGCGCCGTCCATGGCGCCCACGACACTGGGACTTCCATGGCTTGCGTAATAAAATAAGCAAAAAAAAACTGCTTATTTCATAACGGCACCTAAACTTTTTTTTCTCCCCTGACGATACTGTTTATAACAGGAGATTAAATAAACTCCTGATAAGCAGATCTACTCTCTATATCATCCTCCAGCACGGACGCTTGGAGAACAACGCAAGGAGGCGAAAAAATGACGACTTCGATCAGCAGTCAGGCACACATCGACCCAAAAATATTACAGCAACACAACAAAAATCTCCAGCCTGCGGAGATTCAGGTATCTGTGCTTGAGCAACATGGCAAAGAAAGCGAGCAAGCTGCAAACAAAGACATTGCCGTCAGTGACACCGTCACCATCAACCAAAAGGCCGAGACAACAGTAACCTACTCAAGCTCTCTGACCATGGGACAAAATATCAAGGGCGATGGCTTTGACCTTCTGCGTGGCCTGGTACTCAATATGCTCAAAGAGCAGGGTATTGATTTCAAAATTGCCAATGGCGACCAGGAAATAGACATCAGTAAACTGACTCAGAAAGATGCTCAGGCACTTATTGCCGATGACGGCTATTTTGGAGTTGAAAAGACCTCTAATCGTATTGTAGATTTCGCCATTGCTACGGCTGGCAACGACCCATCCAAACTGGCAGCGATTAAAGAAGGAGTGGACAAGGGATTTAATGAGGCACTGAAGGCCTTTGGTGGACAGCTTCCTGACATATCCTACAAGACCTATGATGCCGTAATGAAAAAGCTTGATGCCTGGGCAGAAAACGCAAATTCTGGCCAATAATTAATCAGCAATCACAAAACAATATCCCAGGTGCTATTATGAGTATAGAATTTTTTGGAGTAGGCGGACTTGGCCAGATCGGCGCAATGAAAAAAGCTGAAAAGGCACAGGCAGGAAAAAAACCAGGAGAAAGTCAGAGTAAGGATCAGGTGCAATTTTCATCTGTCCTGCAAGATGTGCAAAAGGCACAGGCAAGCGGAGGTACC
>CAITDH010000271.1 GCA_903891045.1 uncultured Desulfobulbaceae bacterium
CTGATATTAGATGGATACTGAAAGCGGCTGACACCGGCCAGATCAGCACCGGCATAACTGCACCAGTTACACAGGAAGGCAATAATCTTCGGTTCCCAGTTAGTGCTCTGCTCGGTCATGATAGTCTCATTAAAATAATTGTTCTGACAACTCTGTTTCTCATCTTTCCATCACATGAACGCCGCATCGACAGCGGCCATGATCTGCTCATTACCGATATTCTTCAAACTGATCGCATCGGAACGGCAACCGGCAACACAGGCACCACAGCCTTTGCACATGCTGGTATTCACTACCGAAACACCGTTCTCATCCAGACTCACCGCATTATAGGCGCAGACCGCAACACAGAGTCCACAGCCGGTGCATTTTGCCGCAGTCACCACTGCGGTGACGCTTTCGGCAGGGACTGCGTCGTAGGCCAGGATAATGGAGGCCCGGGCCGCCGCGGCCTTGGCTTGGGCGATGGCCTCTTCCATGGGTTTGGGATAATGACAAAGACCAGCCAGGAACACGCCTTCCGTGGCAAAATCCACGGGCCGTAGTTTCATATGGGCCTCCAGCAGAAATCCCTGGGAGTCCACGGCACACTTGAAGAACTTGGAAAGAACACCGGTCTGCTGCCGGGGCTGCACCGCCGTGGCCAGGACCAGCATATCAGGATGGATAATAACATTGGCATCAATGATCGGATCATGGGCATGAATGACTAGCTGGCCATCCTTTTCACTCACCTGCGGCAGATGCTCAAGGTCGTAACGGATGAAGAGAATCCCCTTGGCCCGGGCCTCCTGGTAGAGGCGCTCCCGTTGGCCGTAGGTGCGGACATCGCGATACAACATGAAGACATCCATGTCCGGATTCAGCTCCTTGAGCCTGACCGCCGAATCAATGGCATGGGTGCAGCAGACCCGGCTGCAATAGGGTCTCTCGGGAATCCGCGAGCCGACACAGTGGATAAAGACCGCCTGCTTGACCTCTTTCAGCGTTGCATCTTCGTCAATGAAGCGCTTGTCCAGTTCCAGCAGGGTCTGGACATGGGGGTTGATGCCATGCAGAAACTGCCATTGCCCTTCCGGCTGATAGGCTTGTCCGCCCACGGCCATGACCGCCACCCCATGTTCAAAGGAATGGCCATCGCTGAAGGTGGTGATAAATTTGCCCACGGAACCGGTAACCTCGCTTATCTCCGTGTTCAATTTAACACTGATCTGCGGATGGGTAGTGACCCGCGCGGTCAGCTCATTGATAAAGGGCAGGAATTTATCTCCTTTCCAGTTGCGATAGACCTTGCGGCCGTTACCGCCTAAGCATTCGCTCTGCTCAATCAAGGTCACCGGATAATTCTGCTCGGCCATGGAAAGCGCCGCCGTCATCCCAGAGACCCCGCCGCCAATGACCAGCGCCGATTTGGTCACCGGCACGGTATTATAGGGCAGGGCGCCTTCACCCCGTACGCGGGCCACAGCCATGGCCACCAGGTCTTTGGCCTTGGCCGTCGCCTTCTCCGGCTCCAGTTGATGGACCCAGGAATCCTGGTCCCGGATATTGGCCATCTCGAAGAGAAACTTGTTCAGACCCGCATCCCGCAAGGTCTCCTGAAAGAGCGGCTCATGCGTTCGGGGCGAACAAGAGGCCACAACCACCCGATTCAGCCCCTGCTCCCTGATGATCGAGACCATCTGGTTGATCGTATCCTGCGAGCAGGTAAAGAGATTGCACTGGGAAAAAACGACGCCCTCCAGGTTTTTCGCATGGGCGGCCACCGCCTCCACATCAACGACACTGGAGATATTGATGCCGCAGTGGCAGACAAACACGCCAATCCGGGGGGCCTGGGCATGGATATTCATCTCGGCCGGATACACTTTTTTACTGGTCTCGGTCCAGCGGGCCGGGGCCATGATTCGGCCTGCTTCCGCTGCGGCCGCGCTCGCCTCCATCACCGACTGGGGGATATCCTTGGGTTCTGAGGCCGCGCCGCAGACGTAGATCCCCGGCCGACTGGTGGCCACCGGATTGAAGCTCTCCGTTTTAATAAAATTATCAGCATCAAGCTCCAGTCCCAGCATATTCGCCAGTTCAACAGTATGTCGATAGACCTGCAGACCAGTCGATAAAACCACCATATCAAACTCGGCAAAATTGACCTGACCCTGTTCATCCACATAGCGAAGCTGGAGGTTATTTGAATCTTCCGGTGCCGGAATCACTGAATGCACCCGCGCCCGATGAAACTGGACACCTTCTGCTTTCGCCCGGTTGTAATAATTCTCAAAACCCTTGCCATGGGTCCGCATATCCATATAAAAAATAGCAGACTCAAACTCGCCTTGGGCATGCTCCTTGGCAATCACCGCCTGTTTGAGGGCAAACATGCAACAGATGGAAGAACAATAGGGATGACCGACCCGATTGATGTCACGCGAGCCAACGCATTGCAGCCAGGCAATCCGTTTGGGTTCCCGGTGATCTGAGGGACGTTCCAGGTGGCCCATACAGGGACCAGAGGGACTGAGCAAACGCTCAAACTCCATGGACGTTACAACATTGGGCAGCCGGCCATAACCGGTAAAATCAAGGGGAGACGGATCATAACGGGAAAATCCCAAGGCCAGCACCACTGACCCCACTTCCAGCACATGTTCTTTTACCGTATCGTCAAAATTGATGGCGCCTGCCGGGCAGACCTTGGCACAAAGGCCGCAGCGACCGGGTTTGTTGATCCAGATACAGTGATCAGGATCCAGGGAATACTTCAAGGGAACCGCTTGGGGATAACTAAGATAGGCCGCCTTGCGTTCACCAATGCCCATATTGAAGTCATTGCTCACCTTTTTCGGACATTTTTCGGCGCACAGACCGCAGGCAATACATTTTTCCGGATCGATATAGCGTGGACGCTGACGGACAACGGCCTTGAAGCTGCCCGGCCCACCATCGAGAGAAACCAGATCTGAGAGGGTCAGGAGATTGATGTTGAAATGACGGCCGCACTCCACCAGTTTGGGCGAAAGTATGCAGGCGGAACAGTCATTGGTGGGAAAGGTCTTGTCCAGTTGCGACATCTTGCCGCCAATGGAGGCTGTCCGCTCCACCAGATGGACGAGAAACCCGCTGTTTGCCAGATCAAGCGCCGCCTGCACCCCAGCAATACCACCACCAATCACTAATACCGATCCTTCTGCCATGATATTTACCGTAAAACGTATATAATTTAGTTATCTGACCAGGGCCTTTACGATCCAGTTCCACAGGTGGGTAGTCTGCCATTTACCGCCATAATGTTCGGCCAGATCCTTGATCTGACCATGACAATTATGACAGGGTGTGATCACCACATCGGCACCGGTGGCATGCAACTGCTCGAACTTCATCTTGCCATGCTGCCGGCGATTGTCGGTAAATCCTGCCTGCAGGGCGCCGCCGCCGCCGCCGCAGCAATAGTTATTCGATTTGTTGGGCCAGACATCGACGAAGTTCTCTTCGCCGCAGACCTGCTTGATAACAAAACGCAGGTCCTCAGCCACCGGGTCGCCAAAGCCCTGGCGCACCAGTTTACAGGGATCCTGGACCGTGAATTTCAGCCCTTCGGTGTTCCAGGAAGAGTCCACCTTGAGACGGCCTTCCCGGATCCACTGGGCATAATAGGTGATAATACTGACAACATTGAAGTTGTGGGGGATGTTGAAGCGTTTCAACCCTTCCAGGGTTGCATAGAGCATGTGGCCTCACTCCGTATTTATATAGGTCGGGCACCCGAGTGCATCCACCGTTTCCGCCTGCTTGCGGACGGTATACTCCCAATCTTCAGGATCACCGGAGAAGAGGCAGTAATTGGCCCCATCCCACCACTTGGACGAATAGGTCCAGTCAATGCCGACCGCATGGAAGATCTTCCAGATGAAGGCCATCTCCTCCGGCTCAACCGTCGGCTCCTTGGCATTCTGGTTCAGGTAGAACTGGGCGCCCACCTTATCCATAGGGGCCTGCATATCAGCCCATTCCGGTTCATTTTCATGGATCTCTTCAAGAATATCGCCGACCACCCAGACAAAATCCTCATTAGGGATACCGGTTGAGTTCCCTGGATCCTTCTGCAGTTCACAGGACCGCTGCAGGTTCTTCGGCCTCTGATCCTTAGGGCGCATGCCTTTCAGCTCATAGACAAAACGGCCGACATTGATGCCCATGGGGCAGGCATATTCACAGCGCTGACAGATAGAACAGGAGTAGATCCAATTGGTTTTCCTCAGCAGGTCGTCCTGACCAAGTGCGAGATAACGGATGAGTTTGCGGGGATCCATGCCTTCGATACCACTGGCCGCGCATCCGCTGGCGCAGAGGCCGCAGGTGAGGCAATAGTCGATTCTGGCATTGGGGAGCTTGTCCTGAAACTGCTTTTTCAGTTCAGCCC
>CAITDH010000272.1 GCA_903891045.1 uncultured Desulfobulbaceae bacterium
AATGAGGATGAGTATGATCCGACCCTGCATCATGTGGTCTCCAATGCCTCCTGTACTACCAACTGTCTGGCCCCCCTGGCCCGGGTCATCCTTGATAACTTTGGTATCAAGCGGGGGCTGATGACCACGATCCATGCCTATACCGGTGATCAGCGTCTCCTTGATTTTCCGCATTCGGATCTGCGCCGGGCCCGGGCCGCTGGTTTGTCGATGATCCCCACCAAGACCGGGGCGGCCGCTGCCGTGGCCCTGGTCATCCCGGCATTAAAGGGCAAATTTGACGGTCTGGCGGTGCGGGTGCCCACTCCCAATGTCTCGCTCGTTGATGTGGTGATGGAGGTTGAAAGGGAGACCAGCGTGCAGGAGGTGAATGAAGCCTTGAAGCAGGCTGCGAACAAGTATCTGGGATATACAGAGCTGCCGCTGGTCTCCATTGACTTTCAGGGTGACTCCCATTCGTCCATCATTGATGCCCAGTCAACCAAGGTGATTGGCACTACGGTCAAGGTGATGAGCTGGTATGACAATGAGTGGGGCTACTCCAACCGGATGCTTGATCTGATCCTCCATATGGAGGCCAATAAGCCTTTATGACCGAGGACAGACAATCTCTGACGCTCGGCCTGAACACCGCGCCAACCACAGTGGAGTTAGAGTCCGATGCCCTGAAGGCCAATCTGGCGGAGACGGCAGGCGAGGTAGTCATCGAGCCAAGGCTTCGGCTGCTTCTCGATATTGTCTCGGGGTATAAGGGGATTTATGCAACCCTTGAACATTTGCTCTATGAGATCTGCCATCCCTATCGGAACTGGGGCCTGCTCATCCCCCAGCTTCGCAGCTTTTGCCTGAAAAACAGCAGTTATTATCAGCGTCACGCGCAAGGGCCGGAGGCCTTTACCCTGTTCACCGGTCTGTTTCTGCAAGCCCTGAATGATTCGGCGAAAAAAGGCACCCTGCTTATCCAGATTATCGAGGCCCAATTAGCCTGGGTGGAGAAACTGCTGTCGCTTTTCGACGCCAGCGATCTGCAGCGTTTCGGGCCGTCCCTGAATGGTTATTTTCAACAATTGGCCGCCTTTGATCGGAGTGATTCGGCAATCATGATGTATATCACGCAGGGTCAGCATCCCATGAAAAAGCTGGCCCTGCGGCTCCTTTCCTTTCCTCGGGAACATGAACTGAACTTTGATTATTGCCCCGTCTCGGCGCTCATGCGGATCATCCTGAACCGGAATTATGACTACTGGTTGCAGGAAGATGATCCCCTGCCCTGGTTTCTTGGCCGCTGTGGGGTCCTGTGTGAGGACTTCCATTCCGGTCAGCTCTTTGCGGCAATCTCCCATGACGCCATGCGCCAGCATAAGGAGAAGCTTGCGGTCATTGACATTGAGACTGATCCCTTCCTGGGGCTGGAGGAGATTCTTACCCTGCCGGCCCATGTCGATATCGTCCGGCTGTACAAGGAAATACCTGCCCGTCTGGCCCGAGTTGATGAGGGTGCAGAGGGATCTTCTGATACAGAAATCGCCTTGCCGTCCAATCGTTTTGCCGAAAATCAGAAGCTGCTGTTCCTGTTTCGGATCATGGACACCAAGGGGCTTTATCTGATCCATGAGGAAACCCTGCGCGAGATCAATCGCAGTCTGGTGCAACTGATCCGTCAGCAGAGCTTTGAGGAGATCGAGCAGTTTCTGCTCACCACCTTTCAGCTTTTGCGGGCCAATGTCCGTAAATATCCCCATACCTCATTGCAGTGTATCCAGGTGCTGGGTGGCGAGGTCTTTGACCGGGGCAAGAGCAAGATGGTGGAGGCCTTTCTTTGGGAGGTGGTTCGCTTTGGTTTTCAGTATGCCAATGTCATGGGCGTCGATGAAGACTGGCAACCCCTGACCAATCCGGCCCATCTGGCCAATATCCGGGTCTGGCTCCACCTGATCATGCAGGAGCCGAAATGGTGTTCCACCCTGTTTTCGGCGCTGATCATCAATCTGAAACTGACCGGCACCTGTGTTAAGGACACGGATCTTTTTCAACGGGATATCACCCAACTGCTTAACCATCCCATCGAGCCCATCTATAATCTGGCCAAACAGTTCACCAAACTGATGCCGGTTTTTTTCAATGAGATCGGGGCGGAAGGAGAATTGCGTGATGTCTCCACCGAGCTTGACGAGATCCACAAGCGGCGGGATGTGTTGATTCATTTTCTGCGCAAGCAGAGTCACGTGGAGAGCTCCAATCTCATCGTCGGCTTTATCCAGGCTATCTTCCTCTTCTGGAAGACCAGGAACAAAGAGCCGCTTTTGCCGTTCCTGCCTTCGGAGGTGTATGCGGAGGTTGCCGGCTCTGGCCCCTTTGTTGATGAGCAGCATATTCTGTTCCAGCGTATCTCTCAGCAGCTGCAGTTCCAGGGGATGAATGATCTGCTCACCTGGAAGCGCGAGGAGAGGCAGCAATATCTGGAGGCGCAGGCCGATCTGCCGGTAGCGGAACGGCGGCGCTTTGATCTGCTGGTGCAGATGTTTCAACTGTTGCATCAAAAATATAATCTTGGGTTTCAGGAGTTGCGTTCGGAGCTGCAGCAGGCTGTTCAGGAAGGATTTCCCGAGATGGAGAACCTGCTGGCCGAGCTCGAAAATTGCGAGACGGAAGGGTGTCTGACCGCGCTCCTGAATACCCTGGAAGGATTGAAGGAAACCATTCTATCCCCGGAGCATTTTGCGGCCAAAGAGGACATTTATTACAAGCGTCATATTGCCGTTGATATTCCATCGGTCTATGGCCGGTACGCGGAGCGGAAGTTTGACAGCCTGAGCTTGACCTTCCGTCTGGAGAATCTGGCCAATATCTATCTGGAGAAACTTCCCGAGACCGTCAATCTTTCCTTTATTACCGAGGTTACCTTTTACCGCATCGTCAAGTGTCTCAAGCTGTACATGCAGGCCCTGCGGATTGACGGCATCTCTTCCCGGCGTCTGGACACCTATATGCTCCTGCTGCGCAGTTCGCTGCGGCTCAAACGTTTTTCCTATACCCAGTATCTTGATATCTTCCGGGGACTTTCCGAAGGGGTCAAGGATATTATTTACTCTTTTTATACCAATATCCATCAGAATAATCTTTCCATTATCATCCCCCAGATCGGTGAGAAGAATCTGCTCACCAAGTATCGTTCGCAGTGGGATGAGAGGGAGATGGTGAATACGGTTCATCGGTTGTCCGAATCTTTTCTTCGGGATCTGATTGCCTCCACCTTTGGCCTGCAGCATCTGGATAATTTTATTACCCGGATCATCGGGACGCTCGAGATCCAGAAAAACATGCTGGATCAGCGGATGCTTGATCTGCTCATGACCTATAATCCGGAAAAGGC
>CAITDH010000273.1 GCA_903891045.1 uncultured Desulfobulbaceae bacterium
AAAAACACGGTTGAGTGTTTCCATGGCAACAAACGGGTGGCCAGCCAGGTGCGAAATGAGCAACGGGGCCGCCATACCACAATCAAGGAGCACATGCCTGTCAAGCACCAGAAATACATGGAGTGGACACCTGAACGCTTCAAGCGCTGGGCGAAGGCGATCGGCCCTGAGACGCTCTGTTTCACTGAAACCCTGCTGGTGCAAAGAGCGCATCCGCAACAGGCCTATCGAAGCTTGTTGGGTATCCTGATCCTTGGCAAATCCTATGGAGATGCACGTTTAGAGGCAGCCTGCAGACGGGCGTTGTACATCAACTCCCTATCGTATCGCTCGGTGCAATCCATCCTCAAAAGCGGACTGGATCACAAGCCCCTGCCGGAACCAGTTGGGAACAAGGAACCGGTTGAACATTCCAACATCCGCGGCCCTGTCTATTACTCATCAAAAACCCATTGAACCACAGAGAGAGAAACAAATGTTACTTCATCCAACACTTGAAAAACTGACCAGTCTGCGCTTCACCGGCATGGCCGCCGCCCTGCAGGAGCAGATGAATATGGATAGCATAAACGACTTGGGCTTTGAAGAACGCCTCGGCCTGCTCCTTGACCGCGAGCAGGCGGCCAGGGAAAGCACAAGGTTGCGCAAGGCAAAGTTGCGGCAAAACGGCTCCATTGAAGATATCGACTTCCGTCATCCGCGCGGTCTGGACAAATCCCTGCTCCTCAGGCTGGCCGACTGTCAATGGGTCAAGCAGCATAACAATCTGCTCATCACCGGCCCCACTGGGGTTGGGAAGTCTTATCTTGCCTGCGCCTTTGCCCAGAAGGCATGCAGGGACGGATACACGGCCCTCTATCTGCGGATGAGCAAGCTCTTTGAAGACATGGCTCTGGCAAAAGGTGATGGGAGATACCTGAAGCTGCTCACCACCCTTGCCAAAACCGATCTCCTGGTGCTTGATGACTTTGGCCTGGCACCACTGAACCAGGAGCAGCGCCATGACCTGCTGGAGATCCTCGAAGACCGCCACAACACCAGATCAACAATTGTAACCAGTCAACTGCCTGAAGAACATTGGCATGAGCAGATCGGCGATCCAACCCTGGCTGACGCCATCCTTGATCGTTTAGTGCATGCCGCTTACAGAATACAACTCAAAGGAGAATCTATGAGAAAAAAGAAAGCCCGCTTGACCTGAAACCCGACAATAGAGTATTCAACAAAAAACAGCGTCGCGCTACGCTCCGACACCTTGGCCGGAATCACTGGAATGACTGGCCGGAATGGAATGGAATCAGTGGCCGGATTCCGTGGAATACGCAGTCACAATAACCTCCTTTATCTTTTATAGAAAAAACAGGATGTTGATGACCGAATAATACCATATATTCGGGTTCTATTTTGTTACGTATAAATAGGAGAGATCTTCACTTATGAAAAACAGAGATTCAAGCTGGTGATTCACAGCAGTAAAGTTAATCCGATGATAGTTGAATGTAATCAGGAATTTGAGCCTTTTGCAAAATAAAGAGTTTACACCCTTGGTCATAAAAGATCCGTTTTGCTCTTTGACAACCTATCCGATGAGGCGAAGAAGTTGATCCGCAAACAGGGTGATGACCCCAAACATCAAGTGTGGGGACTTTCCCGTGCCCTCTGCAC
>CAITDH010000274.1 GCA_903891045.1 uncultured Desulfobulbaceae bacterium
AACAAACACAACATAGAGGGCCTTGATCTGCAGGAGGTGGAAAACGAAAATAGCCTGATTGTAAAAATCAAGAAATCAGAAAAAATTATTGGCAACCTCAGCGACCAGATCAGTTCCATCCTGACCACAGAGTTTGCAGACAAACATTTCACCCTGGAAAGCCAGTCCGAGATCGGTTCTTCCGTCAGTTCTGTCCTGCGGAACAAGGCAGCAATGGCCATCCTGATCTCGCTGGCCGGCGTTATTATCTATCTGGCCCTGCGCTTTGATATCCGTTTTGGAGTGGCGGCCGCCATTGCCACTCTCCATGACGTCTTTATCATTCTTGGGCTCTGCTGGATGCTGAATATGGAAATGACCCTGATGATTGTCACAGCCATGCTCACACTTGGCGGCTATTCCCTCGCGGATACGGTCGTTATCTTTGACCGTATCCGCGAGAACATGGCCAAAGACAAGACGCACACGCTCATCAGCCAGATCAATGACAGCATCAATCAGGTTGTCGGAAGGACGATTGCCACCGGACTCACCGTCTGTATGACCTTGCTGGCACTGCTGCTCTTTGGCGGATCCGTGATCCATGACTTTGCTTTTGTCCTTTTATTCGGCGTCATCATCGGGACCTTCTCCTCCTCCTTTGTGGCCAGCCCCGTACTGTTGCTCTGGCCTGAAAAGAAGGAACAACAGGAATGAGCCCGCCCCTGCTCCCAAAAAATGTCACCAGGATAGAAAAAGAGGAGACATTCCGTTTCTCCTGTCATCCCTCTGTTTCCTGTTTTACTGACTGCTGCCGTCAGCTCGAACTGGCCCTGACTCCGTACGATGTCTTACGTCTGAAAAAGGGCTGCGGGCTGCGCTCTGAGGAATTTCTCGACCGCTATGTGATTATCGAGCAGGAAGAACACGAGACCTTTCCCCGTTTTTATCTCACGATGATTGATGATGGCCGGGCAAGTTGTGTCTTTGTCTCAGACGCCGGCTGCACCCTGTATCAGGATCGACCAGGGGCCTGCCGGGCCTATCCCTTGGGCAGAGCAGCCATTCGTCAAGCTGACAACACCATGGATGAGTTCTTCGTCCTCCTGCGAGAAAGCCACTGCCAGGGATTCCAGGAACAGCAGGAGCAGAATGGTGCCACCTACAGCACCGAGCAAGGGCTGGCAATCTACAACCGCTTTAACGATGCGGTGGCGGCGATCCTGCAACATGAGCAGATACGACAGGGGAAAAAGTTTTCGGAAGAGCAGATCGAGCAGTTTATCCTGGCCCTCTATAATCTTGACCAATTCCGGACATTGTTGTTCACTGGACAGCTTCCTGGAGCAATACAACTGAACGACACGACCAGACAGCGCCTGACCGATGATGAGGAACTGCTTCTCTACGCCGTTGACTGGCTCAAGGACTTATTATTCAAGCGCTGATTGTGTTTTTCTAAAACACTACTGACCATGCTCAAGCTCATCATCTTCGACTGCGACGGCGTCATGTTTGACTCCAAATTTGCCAACCAGGAATACTACAATCAACTTCTGGCCCATTTCGATCGACCGGCAATGAGTCCGGCAGAACTTGAGCACGTCCATATCCACAACGTGCTGGATTCCATCCGCCACATCTTCCGCCATTTTCCACAGCAAGATCTGGCAGAGGTGCATGCCTATCGCATGGCCCTTGACTACACCCCCTTTCTCGGCCACATGCGAATGGAGCCTGATCTCATCGAATTCCTTGAGAAAACAAAACCCAGATACCAATTGGCTATCTCCACCAACCGCACCAACACCATGGTGCCCATCCTGCAGATGTTTGAATTACAGGCTTACTTTGACAAGGTAATGACCGCGGAAAACGCGCGCCGCCCAAAACCAGCACCGGATGCCTTGTTGGAAATCCTTGATTATTGTGAATGCCAGACAGATGAAGCCATTTATATCGGCGACTCTATTATTGACCGGGAACATACCGCCAACTGCGGGATGCGGCTGATTGGATTTAAAAATCCAGCCCTGCCCGCCGAATATCACGTAACCAATTTCATGGAGATTCTAGAACTGCCCCCCTTCGAAGAACCTCACTGATTCCATCTCAATCTCAGCCAAGGCCAAGATCACTTGGGCCGTCCCCACCTAAGCCGTTGAGATAAAACAGCTGTTGCAAGTTCTTGCATAACAGCCCCTAATAATTCTTGTCATCTTTTTCTTCCAGCGCGTCATCCACCCTTTTGATCCCCTCCATGAGAAGTTTCATAAAATCACCAACTTCTGCCGCCTTCATTTCCTGCGGGGAAAGGCCAATAGTAAATCTATAGGTTCCTTCATGCTCACCAAGCATGGCAAAGATTGCCTCTTCATTTTCTTGTGCCCGATAATGGGCATTAATAATACAACCCTCCCTGAACGAAATCTTTCCCGGACCGTGCGGCAGATCGAGAGAAAGCACACCGGTTTTGCTATTCATATGAAAAACCTGAAACAACTCTGCAGGGGCCATATCCTGTAATCTCCCCTGCATACAGGACGCAAAATCTTCTGCCCGGGCCCTGTTCACCCGCGTCAAACGCTTGGCCAATAAACGGGCCATAAACATCTGAACAGCGGGCAGCTTATCAAGCAAACAATTAAAATTTTCACTGGAAACCATAAGTACCTCGGTATCACACAAGGCCCTGACTGAGGCCCCAGCCACCTCTCCTCCCAGATAACTCATTTCCCCGCATATTTCACCAGGCCCCAAGGTTGTAATCACAACTGGTCCATCAATCACCAACACTTGTCCTGAGATAATAAAATACAGATACGAATTTGCCCCCCCTTTATGGATCAGAATGACTCCCTCACGAACAAGCTTCTGTTGACTCCATCCAATAAATTCCTTTAATTCGTCGTCAGGGATGACCTGAATCAAAGGGAATGAGCGAATCTTCTCCAAAAGCTCTCGCTCTCTGCTTCCCAACACCACAGGCTCCGCTTCAGCTCCTGTTGCCAAGATATCAGCGGTTGCAAGCGGCACAAATTTAATCAGACCCGTACAACCACTACAATTGAATATCGGTTTTGCTGCTATCAGATCATCTGGTTTTGCCGCCAGAAACTTAAACAACAACTGGGTCATTTCCCTAACCAGAATCAAACAGGTCGCCTTATTTCCAGGACAGGAAAGCGATTTGTCCGACAATATCAACCGGTCACCGACCTTATAAAATGGGCAACGGTTCCCTTCAATAATTTCAAAATTGACCTGCAAGGATTTCATATCTTTCTTGCTGCAGCAATAAAAATTAAACTTACCATTATGAAAAAAAGAAAAATCTGTTTTGTTATTTTAACATGAACATCTTTTCTCAACACTTCCAGCAAAGTTTTTTCAAAACGACCACGATTCACTCCCCTCTTTACCAAAACATTCATTGAAAATGAGAGCTACCAAAAATATATTATATATCTTTTCAGGAATAAAAAAAATTCCTCTTCCTCGCAAAACCTGATACACTTGTACTAAGATTTTCATCAATTGTCTGAAATTGTCTGGACATATCAACATCATTACAGATGTGACGCAAGGTTGCAAAAAACTATCATCCTTCAACTTAGGCATCAGTGAACCTTCATGGCCATCCTCTCTGAACAGCTTGAAGCCATTTTCCAGGAAATCAAGACCAACTTTGCCCGGCACCAACAGATTCAAGTTACACCTATTGCTGGAGACCCACCTGAACAATATCGCGTCACCTATCACCTCCAGGGATTCTGCAAAGAAAATGGGGGAGAGATACGAATTTGCCCTGACCATATCATCACTATCACCCTTCCTTTTGGATTCCCCCACTTCCCCCCAAACTGTACACCTGAAGGCCCCGTTTTCCACCCTGACTTTGATCGGGCAGCCATCTGCATCGGGGAATTTTGGGAAAGTAACCCTTCTCTTGCCGAGCTGATCATTCATATCGGCCGCATGCTGTGCGGTGAGATCTACTCAAGCAATAATGCCTTCAATGAAGAAGCTGCTGCCTGGTACAAGGAAAACCAAGACAAGCTGCCCGTGGACTCCATCCGTAAATTTTCAGCACCTGAAAAGCAGCCCCTACCACCTCCTGAAAAAGAGCGCGCAGCCCCCACCCCTCTTATTACACCGCAGAGCTTGAACATTGCAGATGATACCCTTTTTGCAAGCAATAAAAGGGTAACCATAGATGATGGAGAGTCCTCGGAACAAACAGAGATTACTTTTAGTGAAGCTACGACAGAAAAATCCTTTGCTCATCCTCTCTCTCTGCAACGCTCTCCCGCCACTCCCCAACACCAGAAGTCAGAAAGCAACCTGAACAACCAGGATCAGCACAAACGCGGTGAGGCCCAAAAAAAACACCAGGAAGGAGAGACATTTGAACACCAAGGACAACCGGCAAGAGCCTTGGAAAGATATCAAACAGTAAAGAGTTTGGCCCCAGATTTTCCAGAGATAGATAAAGATATCAGTCGTGCACAATACTCTGTAGAAATGCTTGGCGACTGGGCAGCAGAAGATTCTCTCGAAGAAGACACCAACGGCAAGAAGAAATCAGCATCAAAACCCAAAGAAAAAAAGGCCGAACCTCCATCCCTCAAAAATCCTTCTGTTCAACAAGAAAGGAAACAAACCTCTCGTTGGCCGGCCATTATCATTGGCAGTGGCTGTACAACCGTTCTATTCCTCCTGACTAGCGCTTACTTCTTTTTCAACACTCAATTGGAACATGCCCAAGCAAGATTTGAAGAATGCAAACAACTTCTGGAAAAAAACCTGCTCTTGGACGCCGACCAGAAATGTTCCGATGCCATGGAACTAACCTTCAAAGTTCTCTTTATCAAACAACAGGAGAAAAATCTTCTCACCGAAAAGATTAAAGAAATCCAGCGTTCCGAAAAATTAAAAAAAGGACTCGCATTCAGCGAAAAAACCACCAGTCTACCGGAATGGCAAAAGTTCATGCTCCTTGCCGATACGTATCTGGCTGACGACAAATGGAAAGAGGCCCTCGGGAATTACACACATGCGCTCCAGCTTGCAACCGAGACACCAACAATCGATAACGCCATCCTCAACAAGATCCGGAACAACATCGCAACCGCCCAATTTAACATTTATTTACAGGCAGGTGAGCAAGCATTGGCAGAATCAAAGGGGGATGCCGCAAAAAATAACTTTGACAAGGCCATGGATCTCGCCAAGCAAAATCCCCACATTCTACCAGAGGCCATTTCCCAGATTAAATCTCTCACTGGCCAGATCGAATTTAACAAGTTAATGACGGCCGGTGAAGAAAATTTTTCAAAAGGAAATTGGCAGAACGCCCTTGTTGCTTTCGAACAAGCTCAAAAGATAGATCAGAATTTCTCTTTTTCTAATGCCAAAACAGTCGCTTCCCTCCAAGAGGTCTTGGTCAAAACCAAGGTATTTAACGCCCTGGAACAGGGGAAGAGGGCCTTTGCGGATGCGCAATGGGACCAAGCCATCAATCAATACGAAACGGCCATTAAACTCCTGGAAGAAAACAGGGAGATCCTTCAGCGTGATAATCCCCTGCAGAGCCAGCAAAAAATTTCACGACTGATGCTTCACGCCGCAATCATCAGAGACAAACAAAGCGTTGCCAGCCACTTGAAAAACAAGGATTTTATCCCGGCAATCGACAAACTGCAGACTATCATTGAAATAATCAATATGAGCTCTTTTGGCAGAGAGCAGGAATTTCAAACAATTATCAAAGAGACAAAACTCTCTATCAATCAAGCTCAAGAAGATTCCCTCATCGCCGAACAGACCTCATATCTAACCAACAACTACCAAAAACTCTTCACCAAGAACAATCCAACCCTGCATGCTGAGAATTTATCGCAACCACGGGTAAACTTTCTTAAAAAAATAAACAACACACTACTCTTCAAACTCCAGTGTTTTGAGCAGGGGCATGGCCGACCAGTACTCTTGCAGATAAATTATATCTACAATCCAACCACCAAACAATGGCACTTTTTCAATAATGACAAATCTGAAGATGAACAAGAAGCAAAAACTACCGGCCAGAATATTCTATCCTCAGCTTATCAGGCCCAGGAAGATCAAGTAATATCAGAGCAAATATCATACCTGACCAACAATTTCCAAGCCCTTTTCATCGAAGACAACCCCACCCTACTCCGTGAAAACTTATCAAAACCTCAGGCAAACTTTGTCAAGAAGATGGGGGAAAAGATACTGTTTCAGCTCCAGTGCCTCGACAAAAGAGCTGACAAGCCAACACTGCTGAAAACCAACTATCTCTACGATCCGGCAAATAACCAGTGGGAGATATACCCCAACAAGAAAAGCAGATAGTTCTTTTATATGAAACTCCACCCCCTCTGACGAACGAGATGGAGTAATAGTTACGATTTTTATAATGTATCGAAAATAAGTCAGAACAGCCGCTGCAAGTATGATTTTTATATTCGTAGTCCT
>CAITDH010000275.1 GCA_903891045.1 uncultured Desulfobulbaceae bacterium
AATCAGGGCTTGCACGTTTTTTTGATGCTGTTGAAAGCAAGGGGTTTTTCGCTGAATTTTTAGTGGTAGATTTTTTTAGTATGATTCTTCCTCGAGTATTAATAGGGCTTTCCTTTGTCCTCATGTTTATGACCTTCCTGGTTACAAACTTCTGGGGCATTCCGTTTACAGGGATCAAGGGCGAGTATGCCGTGAAAGAGAAAGATGCCTTGCGGGAAGTCAACCTTGTAGCCGACCTCAAGAAAAACGAGCTGAAACAATATTTACTGGAAAGGCGGGGAGACGCTCTTGTCTTCTCAGAAAGTGCCTTGATTAAAAGACAGACCGCACTGCTCTATTCCGTCGTTAAGCAGCTAAAAGGGCAGGGAATGGATAACGAGAGTCTACGGACAGCGCTGATTGAGACAACGGCCTATCAGGACATGCTAAAGCATTTGAGCACTATGCTCAGCGCATACTCCACATACCAATCAGCAACTGTTATTGATGCCGAGACCGGTACTGTTCTTGTTTCGACTGCTGACAACCAACTGCTGCAGGACTTTTCAGGCGATAAGAATTTTCACAGAGTGACTGACCCGTTAGAGAGAGAGGTGGTTGATCTTTTCAAAGGCAGTACCAACAGCAACAGTCAACTTATTCTGTATCGGGCGATAATGGATGGCGAGAGAGATAATGACAGGTACGCCGTTGGTGCCGTCCTGTTGCTAGCGATAGATTTGGATGAGTATATCAAGAACCTTGCTACTGAAGACAAGCGCCTTTTAAAAACAGGAGAGATCATAGTTGTCGGAAATGACCAGACCCTTCTTTCATCTCTGAAATTTCCTTTACCAGACGGCACTCCGGCATTGCCATTTCAATACAAGCTCTTGACGAAGCCCTCCGACCTCTCTGCAAGTGGTTCAGAAGGCATTGTCAAGACCATGGATTACCGGGGGGTGCCGGTACTGGCAGCCTATCGCCATCTTAGGATCAATTCAGAGGTTGGCTGGGGGATAATCGTCGAGCAGGAGGAGTCTGAAATTTATGCCCAACTCAGGAAGCGTGTTATGTATTACAGCCTCGGTTCTCTTCTGGGATGTGCGGTAATCCTTGTCCTTGCCACTATTATTGCCTCAAGGATTGCGAGACCAATACGGATGCTAACTCAGACCGCCGGAAAGGTTGGGGAAGGAGACCTGACGGTTCGCTCTCCTGTCGGCGGCTTCGATGAGGTGGGAATACTCTCTCGGTCATTCAACTCTATGGTGGAGAGTGTCCAGCGATCGCAAGAAGAGCTCATTATGGAAATTACAGCGCGGGAAAAGGCCCAGGCTGAACTTGCAAAAACGGTTTTAGACCTTTCAGATGCGCTTGAAAAAGTGAAGGTATTAAGCGGCTTTTTACCGATTTGTGCCTCTTGTAAGAAAATTCGTGACGACAAAGGGTACTGGACACAAATTGAATCCTATATTAGTGCGCATTCTGAAGCACAGTTTAGTCATGGTATTTGCCAAGAGTGTATGAAAAAGCTTTACCCTGACCTTTGCGATGAAAATGGAAATATTCTCCAGTCGCAGAGTTGAATACAACGTGCCAGTTTCCAACAAAAGATGTGCTCATGCTCAATGTTCAGAACTTTATAGGTGACATTGAATCTTCGTTCTGGGCTTTATCAGCAATGACAGAGTCGATATCTTAATTCATAGGTATCGACATTTGCAAGGTATTCTCATGAAGAAAAAACCAGCCACGCCGAACGATTGCTCAATATTGCAGGAAATTCGGGACAATCCCTTATTGTTGCTCTGTCAGCGCAAGCCGGCAATAAACGGTCCCACCGCCCCGGCCCCTTTTTCATCCACCAGACGGATGGTCTGCGAGCCAATCACCGCCATGTCGGCCTTGCCGATGAGGGCGCGAACATCATCGCGGGCCTGGATACCAAAGCCAACGGCCAGCGGCAGACTGGTCGCCTTACGGCAACGCCCGAGGTATTCAAGAACCTCCTCTCCGATCACCGACTTGACGCCGGTAACCCCGCGCCGGGCCACGCAGTAGATAAAGCCTCTGCCATGAGTGGCCAGCACCCGCATCCTCGCATCGGTGGAGGTGGGGGCAAATATCAGGATGGGGGCGATTTCGTATTCCGCAGCCAGTTGCAGAAAGGTCTCCCCTTCCTCCGGCGGCAGATCCGGGACAATACAACCCTTGATCCCGCACTCCTTAGCCTTTTCAAAAAAAGTCTTCTCCCCATATTTGAAGATGATGTTGTAATAGGTCATAAAAAGAAAAGGGATATCATGGCTGGCAGTCATCTCAGCAGCAAAGGCCAGACAATCGGCAACCTTAGTCCCGTTTTTGAGGGCCTCCTGATTGGCCCGGACAATGACCGGACCATCGGCCATGGGCTCCGAAAAGGGAATCTGCATCTCAATACAGTCCACCCCGTTTTCCACCATCTGCCGGATCACTTCCCGGTTAACCTCAAAGGATGGATATCCAAGCACGATATGGGTCATGAGCAGGATATCTTTTTTTTCAAGTCTGTCGCGTAGTTGTTGTTCCAGTTGCATTTGCTATTCCTCGCAGGTCTGATCCCTTATTTGCTGATCTCGTAAAAAGTCATTAACGGGATGGCTAAACACAAAGGCCCAAAGACGAGGCGCACAAGTCCTAATGACTGCGGCGTACTTTTGGGAACGCCGCAGTGACGAAGGATGCAGTGCAACGAAGTATTTGGGCTTTTGGGCGACGCCATCTTATTTTTCTTGGCTGTATTCCAGACCCCGTTTGATGATGAACTCCTTCCAGGACGGGTCGTTAAAGGCGTGGGCAATGGTGAAGATGTCCTTATCGCCGCGGCCGGACATGTTGATAATAATGGCATCCTCCGGCGTGAGCTGCGGCGCCTCCTTGAAGGCCTGGACAAAGGCATGGGAGGATTCCAGGGCCGGAATGATCCCCTCTTTCTTCATGGTCAGGTCGAGTGCGGCCATGACCTCAGTATCGGTGGCTGACTCAAAGCGGACCCGCCCCTTCTCCCAGAGATCGGACAGAATCGGCGAAACTCCCACGTAATCAAGCCCCGCGGCCACCGAATGGGTCTCCTTCATCTGGCCGTCTTCATCCTGCAGGAACATGGTTTTGTAGCCCTGGGCCACCCCTGGCGAGGCATCCGTGCCGCTGAGTCTGGCCGCGTGGAGGCCGGTGGCGATTCCATGACCGCCCGCCTCAACTCCCACCAGCTCCACATTGCTTTCCGGGATAAAACGCTTGAAGATGCCCATGGCATTCGACCCACCGCCGACACAGGCAAAGATCCTGGCCGGCATCTTCCCATGATATTTCATGATCTGCTCGGCTGCCTCCAGCCCGATGATGGACTGAAACCAGGCCACCATCTCCGGAAAGGGGTGCGGCCCGCAGACGGTTCCAAAGACATAATGGGTCTCATCGACATTGGTGACCCAGTCACGGAAGGCCTCGTTAATGGCGTCCTTGAGGGTGCGGGAACCGTTGGTCACCGGGACAACGGTGGCCCCCATCTTCTCCATCCAGAAGACATTGGGACGTTGGCGTCGCACATCTTCCTCACCCATATAGATCGTGCAGGCAAGGCCGAATTTGGCGGCCATGGTGGCAGTTGCCATACCGTGCTGACCAGCCCCGGTCTCAGCAATCACCCGTTTCTTGCCCATCCTCTTGACCAGTAGCCCCTGACCCATAACATTATTGGCCTTGTGGGCGCCGGTATGGTTCAGATCCTCACGCTTGATGTAAATCTGGGCCCCGCCAAAATGGCGGGACAGATTTTCGGCATGGGTCAAAGGCGTGGGACGGCAGGAATAGGTGGACATCAGATCCACATACTCCTGCCAGAAGGCAGGGTCATTCTTGCATCTTGTAAATTCCGCATTGAGTTCCTGAAAGGTCTGGTGCAGGACTTCCGGGATATAGGCCCCGCCCCAGTTACCAAAAAAACCTTGTTTATCCATTGATGTCACCAAAAGTCACCATGTTAAGTCAAAATATCAAAAATATTCCAATAAACGTCAGGGTGGCCTATAGATTTCCCCCCTGGTGTCGATAAGAAGAGGGAAAAGATAGGTGTTTTGTATATGTGCCTATTGGTCGGCCCCACGAACCGGATCGGGCAGCATCCTTTTCTTCCCCCACTCACCATAAGGAGTTCTCTATGAGCATGCAAAGCGCAGTCACCGGACAGCCCAGAATTGAAAGTGAAAAGATCTTCACCTTTCCCCAAGGCATTCCAGGTTTTGAAGAATACACTACTTTCAGGATATTTCACAAGGATGATGATGCCGTTTCCGCCTATTGGCTGGAATCGTGTGACAGTCCGGAAGTGACCTTTACCCTGGTCGATCCAACGGAATATGACCTGAATTACGATCTCTATCTCAGCGACAGTGAGCAGGAGATTATCAAGGCCACCGACCCCATGGATATCGGCATCTTTCTGATGCTGGTCAAGCCTGAAGGCGACACCCAGCAGACACATATCGGTGCCCATATCGGCGGCCCATTGATCCTGAATGTCCCCCATCAACTGGGATTACAGAAGGTACTGGGAAAGACCAAGGTAAACGTGAATATTGTTGCCAACTAACCAGGATTTTATCCGAAATTGACAAGCTGCTGCCTACAGACAGCAGCAAAATATTCCGGGTAGTGGCCATTGATAAACCCGAGCTGGGCCTCGCTGAAGGCGCCGGACGATTTTGGAAGACGAGGCAGAAAGGCGTAGAGCAGATGTTGACCGGGCTCGCCCTTTCTGCCGATTCGTTTCGGATCGTTCAGGGCAAATCCCCCTATTTCTTTATGCAGATAGCTGGGAGCAATGATGCGAGCGATTCTTGACATGCGCGAATTTTATCGCATGAAGATGTGTGGTGCAAGTCAGATACGGGAAGTGTCCACAAAATATCTCTTGCCCCCATTTTACGGATCAGGACGAAGCTTTTTCAGGGCCTCATATACTTTACTTCAGTGGCCTCCTATACGGACAATGAGGACTGTCACCCCCTAAGTATCAGGAACTCTTCCCTGGCTGGCAATATTTTTAATAATGATACCTGCATGAAATGATCGTGACATGGTTGTCATCCACTGCATATACTAAACGGTTTGTATCGTCAATTCGCCGAGACCAAAACCCTGACAAGTTCTCTCTCAAGGATTCTGGCTTTCCAAGCCCCTCGAAAGGCTGTCTTTTTGCATCAGCCAGTAACTTATTGATTCTTTTAAGTGTCTTTTTATCTTGAGATTGCCAATAAAGGTATCCTTCCCATGCTTCATCGGTCCAGGCCAACTTTCTACTCATCTACCATATCCCTTACTTGAACAATTTTATTGTTATATTGTTCAATAGATTTTGCTAAATGAGCGGCATTGGCAGGTGATTTGAGAAGATGGAAAGTTTCCATGTAACTATTGAAGGCACTCAAAGACATAACGACAGCAGGTTCAGCATCTCGACGAGTAATCACCGTATAATCAGCATCATTTACAACACTATCTAATATAGATTTTAAGTTATTTCTGGCTTCACTAAAATTGACAACTTGCATAGCATCCTCCTTGCTTGTGCTGTTTATTGTACAAGTAACAGTAAAGCGTGATGTTGCATTTGTCCAATGATTTGTGCCAACAATTTAACCTTTCTGACTGAAATCAAAAAAAGGGATAGCTTTATTTTTTGTCAATTCTTCTTCTTGGCCTGCCTGGCCCCCGCGATTCAAGTCGTCAAAGAAGACCGGACAACGATTTCGTCTGGTTAAATGGGGAAAAGTAGAAAGCGGGATGGTGTATCTGGAGGAGGTGGGAAGGGCTTGCCTTAACTTACCAATTTGGAAGCCTGATAATCATATAAAAAGCACCTCCCTCAGTTGGTCAGTGGAATACTCCTCTGATATACTGAAAAGAAAGCGTCCAGAACTTTCACAAGGAGGTACCAAATGAAATTATATGCCGGAATCGATTTACATTCAAACAACAATTACTTGGCAATCATTGATGAGCAGGACCAACGAGTCTATCAGAAACGTCTGCCAAATGAGCCCGATGTAGTGCTGGCTGAGTTGGCATGTCAATCGGCATTGAAAATTGACCCACCATCGGCGTCCAAAATTGACCCACCTCAGGCAGTGTTTTTCAGTTATTGATTCTTGATCTAATTCTCCAGCTTTCGTTGCCTGTTTCGATTATTTCGCAGTGATGTGTAACC
>CAITDH010000276.1 GCA_903891045.1 uncultured Desulfobulbaceae bacterium
CACTCAAAGTGGGAATGCAAGTACCACGTGGTTTGGATACCGAAGTGTCGTAGAAAAGTGCTCTTCGGTCAACTTCGGAAAAATCTTGGAGAGGTATTTCACGATCTTGCTCTCGTTCGTTCCACTGGACCCCGCAATTGCGCGGGTCCGCTGAACTCAAGGTTAGTCATCTTAAACGCCAATCCTAAGATTGGCAAAAAATCAATGCAGGTCGGAGGGAGAGTGGCGCGTAAAGAATCGGCAATGACTTCTTTCTGTGCCTGGGATGGTGAAACGTTGGTGCTCAATATTCTCGGTAAACCCAGCGCCAAAAAGGATGCTATTGGCAAGTGTAAAGGCGATCAGCTCAAAGTGAGTGTCACTGCCTCGCCAGTGGCGGGCAAAGCAACCGATCATATGGTCCGATTCCTGGCAAAAGAATTCGGAGTGACAGCCAAGGATATTGAAGTTGTGTTTGGCAGATTCAATGTCAACAAACAACTCCGTATTCAATCGCCCAAGAAACTACCCTCTGTAATCAGCAAACATTTATTTCCAGGTTAGCGTCCTTGCTAAAGGTGATCTTAATCTTTCCTCTGTCAATTCCATTGATCTTATGCTGAAAAACTTGATCAGACATTCAACTATTTCGATAAATTAATGAATAAAGCTAAAACCACTATTCCAAAGCCAGAAGAAGATGGCGAGTCGACTTCAGGAGAATCGCCTTGGTGGAAAAATTGGAAGATTATGCTTCCGATTTGGGTGTTAATTGTAATTTTGATCTGGGTTGGTGTTTATTTCAATATAAATAAAGAGGTTATCGCTGGCATTGTATTCTTAATCGGCCTGTTATCCAATGCTTTTGCCTGGCTGCTTGGCATCATCGCGATTATACCTTTTGTGGGACCGTTGATCGTCAGAGTCCTTTCTTACGGCCTCATCTGGCTGCTCAACGCGATAGGTTATTTGGTGGCATTCGTGGCTATTCGGCGAGGCTACTCGAAGGATGTGTTGACTTATCGTGGGCTGACGATTGCCCTCATTATTGGCATCATCATCGGGTATATACTTGGAAAGTTGATATGAATGTCAGCGAAAAAGATATCCCTTGGCAGCCCTCGGTCCGGCATTATACCTAATGTTTATAGATGTTACCTGGCTATATGAAATATAAGCAAGGTATCAGATTAAGCCTGAACAACTACGCATCAAAATATCAAGAGGGACGCAACCCACTTTCCTCTGGAAAATCGGGTCACATCCCTCTCGATCTCATCATTATCGTCCTTGTTGTTCCTCTTTCTTGTCACCATCCTTCTGTTTTTTGAGGCGCTTCAATGCCTCTGGGTCAGGATGGCCCGGTTGCCCCTGAGCAGGAGCTGGCGGTGGTGCTATCTGTTGCGGCTTTGGAGCAGGCGGTGGTGCTATCTGCTCCCGCTCATGCATCACCGGGGCAGGGGCCGGTGGTGGTGGAGCGATATGCGGCTTAGGCGCAGGCGGCGGTGTCACTTTAACGGCCTCGGGATCAATATTCGGTCGCTCCCTGAACTGACCGGGCATACTCGTATGCTCTGGACTCTGTGGCCGCTCATGTAACACAGGATCCTTCTTGTCCTCATTATGGGCCGGTGGTGGCCCCTGAGCAGGAGCCGGCGGCGGCGTTATTGACTTAACGGCATCAGGGTCAATATTCGGCCGCCCCCTGAACTGACCGGGCATATTTTTATGTTCTTCAGGAGTCTGCGACACCGGGGCCTTCTTGTCCTCATTATGGGCCGGTGGTGGCCCCTGAACAGGAGTTGGTGACTTCACGGCATTGGGGTCAATATTGGGCCGGCCTTGGACTTGTCCGGGCACAATGCTATGCTCCAGCATCTGTTTCCGTTCATCAGGCCCTGGCGCAGTACGGCCTTCAGTCTGCTTTGTTGTCAAGTCAGGGTTCATCCTGATTGTCGGTGACAAGGGTTTCGGTTTTGCCGTTGGCGTAAAAATCGAACGATCACGTTCTCTAACCATAGGCCGTACCCCATCCACTGTCCTTACCGGCAATGATCGAAGATTCGCCGGCGGCAGATTTACCTTAGGGATCTCCTTGATAATTGGCATCTTGGTAATCCGACTGGGCTCAATTCTGGGTCGGCCGAGATTGATCCGTTCCCGCAAGAAAGGATTTTCCCGGTGTCCGACATCATGATGCCGTCCTGTTAAGAAGGTATCCCGATTGACGACGGTAACGCCATTATGGACATGAGCATTTCGGTAATTGCGTCCAGGCACAACCACTGTATTGATATTAATATTAACAATATTGACACTGTGGGGCCCATAATAGCCATGACCGTAATAAATCTCGGCCGGCGCCAGGGGCACCCAGGCGACATCGCTATCAGTTGACACCCAGCTGACATAGCCGGGTCCCCAATAGACCTCATTACGCGGCGGTGGAACCCAACACCAGCCATGAGAAGAGATATGAGCCCAGCGCCCATAATGGTAAGGGGCCCAGCCCCACGGTTCACTGGCGATCCAGACATAATCGTCACCAATCCACACCCACCGGCCTTCATGATAGGGAGCCCAGTCAGCAGAGACATGCGTGGTCGGGATCCAGACATTTCCATATTCATTGGTCTCAATCCACCGGCCATTTTTGTTCAGATCCCGTCCATATCCTGACAGTTCCTGCGGCAGATATTGTTTGCTACCCTCATTGTCGGCCAGGGATTCATCCCAATCCCTGTTCCATTTTTCCCAATCACTCGGTGGCCCCAGGGCTGTCAGGGAGGGCACGTCATCATTGACGGAAAGCATCTTGCCGGCGCCAACCCTGACCTCACCATTCCTGTTTTCCGCATATGCGGCGCCACGGAACACCGAGATATCGGTATTGCCATTGTCGACAAGGGCGACATTGAGGGTCGAGCTGTCATATATTCTGAGCGAAGAATTCGGGGTGTCCAATTGGAACATGGAATCCATTCCTTTCTTGAAATGCAGATATGCCTGCCCCTGGCTGAGGTACATCTGCAGCGAATCCTTCTCTACCGCCAGGATCTCAAGCGAACTGTCCCCGTCAAGTCTGACGACACTCCCATCCCGTGTCTCCACCTGAACCCAGGCGTCCTTTGGCGACCACAGCCGGTCACCCGCCTGAACCGGCAGATTGATGGCAGCGGGGAACCATTCGGTTGACCCCTTGGACTGGACCTGGATATCGCCTTGCATCTGACTCAACCGCAAGGCGCCAAGGTCTTCAGCGCCGGCCCAGGCAGGAAAAAGAATCACTAGGCAGAGCGTCAGTGTTTTTAATAAAAGTTCTCTTTTCATTGAATCACCCTTTTCATTTTTCTGAAGGTTAGAAACCATTATTGCTTCTGACCAAGGAACTTCAAAGCAAGCCGGGCCGCCTGCCGGGAAGCGCCAGGGTTCCCAAGTTTACCGCGAACTTCGGCCAGGGCCGTCTGCATTTCGTGTCTGGCCTTGTCATCAAAGAGAAGGCGGACAAGCTCTGCCTCAATCTTGCCGGGATTGACCTCATCCTGCAAAAGCTCGGGGACCACCGACCGCTCAGCGATCAAATTGACCAGGGAAAAAAATTGCATATGCCGGACGAGCAACCTCCCTATAAAATAAGTATGGGGAGACACCTTGTAAACAACCACCATCGGAATACCCAGGATCGCAAGCTCCAGGGTAACGGTACCCGAGGCCGCGACAACAGCATCGCAGGCCGCCATCATATCGTAGCGATCCTCACGGATCAGGTGGATATTGATCTGTTCGGAACAGGCCGCCAGGCCATTGTTCCATAGATCCTCTTCCGAGACGGTCGCGGCAACCGGCAGGAGAAAAACGAATTCATGATCATATTTTCCCGGCAGACGTTTGGCGGCGGCCAAAAAATCAGGGAGCAGCGCCGAGATCTCTTTCCGGCGGCTGCCCGGCAGCAGGCCGATCAGTTTATGCGCCGGGTTGAGTCCATGCCTCCGGCAAAAGGAGTCGCGGTCGGTTGTCACCTGAACCGAATCGAGCAGAGGATGCCCCACATACTGGGCCGCAACCCCGCGACGGCGGTAAAAATCCTCCTCAAAGGGCAGAATCACCCCGATGGTATCGACCAACCGGCCAATGGTCTTCACCCGTCCTGTCCGCCAGGCCCAGACCTGCGGGCTGATATAGTAAAAGACCGGGATGCCGAGTTTTTTTGCCCTCTTGGCCAGCATCAGATTAAAATCGGGGAAATCGATCAGGATCAGCAGGTCAGGACGGTTATCCCGCATCCTTTTCTTGAGTATTTTCTGGGCGCTAACAATATCGGAAAGATGGGTCAGCACCTCGATCAGACCCACGACCGCGATCTTGCTCGCATCAAAGAGAAGCTCAACGCCTGCGGCCGCAAGCTCCCTGGAACCCATGCCGCAAAAAACCAGCCCTGGCTCCTGCTCGCGCATGGCCTGCACCAGACGGGCGCCATGGAGATCGCCAGAGGCCTCGCCGGTAATGATCATTATTTTTTTAGGCACTGCCGGAATATTTTCAGCGTTCATAGTCCGCTATCTCTTGTGCAAGGCCGCGGCAACTTGCTGGTACACTTCCAGCTTCTGACTCTCGCGAATCTGGGCCATCACCTGGAGGGCCACATCCAGGGCCTGCCGCCCTACCCGTCCAGAGACCAGAGGTTCGCTACGGGTGCGGACACATTCCACAAAATTGGCGATCTCATCTTTCAGGGCATCGCTGGCCGGAAAGGAGGTAACCTCAACATCCTGCCCCGGCGCGCCATTGGCCTGGATCTCATCCGTCAGGTGGATGGTCATCACCTTTCTGCTCGCAAAATCGACATTAATATATGAACCGGGTTGAAAGATCCGCATCTTGCGGATCGTGGTACGGGCGATCCGGCTGACCGTCACATTGGCAGTGGCCCCATTCTCAAAGACCAGTCGGGCATTGGCGATATCGGTGGTCGCGGTCACCACCGGGGCGCCCACGGTCTGAATGGACTTCAGAGGTGATTTGACAATACTGAGAATAATATCAATGTCATGGATCATGAGATCAAGGACCACATCCACATCCACGCCCCGGTTTTTAAACGGTGAGATCCGGTTGCTTTCAATAAAGACCGGGACGGTGAGAAATTTTTCCATGGCCTGAACCGCCGGATTAAAGCGTTCCAGATGCCCCACCTGCAGGATCAGTTTTTTGGCATCGGTCCGTTGGATCAAATCATCAGCCTCCTCCAGGGTGGTGGTGATCGGTTTTTCCAGCAGGATATCGACGCCGGCCTCAATACAATCAAGCGCCACCTGATGATGGTAGCTGGTGGGCACGACAATGGAGACCGCATCAACCAGGGGCAGGAGTTCCCGGTAATCGGTAAAGGCAGCACAGCCGCACTCGGCGGCAATCTTGCCGGCCATGACCGGATCGACATCGACTACTCCGATCAGCTCCACCCCTTCCATCCCCGCGTATTTCTGGGCATGGAACTTCCCCAGATAGCCGACGCCAATTACTCCCGCCTTCACTTTCTTCACTCTCTTCACCACTCAACTTTGAAATAGTTCATTAAATTAAGCCGCTGTCAAAAAAAATCTGTAACTTTGAACCTAAAAACGGCAGTTGGAGACATTGATTTGGTAATAACTTCTTGTATTGCCAAACCTTCCCCTCACCCCGACCCTCTCCCACAAGGAGAGGGAGTTTTCCCCCTTCTCCCTCAGGGACAAGGGGTGGGGATGAGGGAGAGCGGTGTTTGCATTATGAGGCAACTGCCATTTTTAGGATAATGGTAATTTCGTAACGGCCCCTAAATTCCGAGATACGCCTTTTGCACATCGGGATTATTCAGAAGTCTCTCTGCGCTATCGGTTAAAATAATCCGTCCATTTTCCATAACATAGCCCCGGTCAGCAATATGCAGGGCCTGATGCGCATTCTGCTCCACCAGAAAAATGGTGGTATTGTGCTCCTTGTTGATGGCCTTGATGATTGCAAAGATCTGTTTGATCATAAGCGGGGCAAGCCCCATAGACGGCTCATCAAGAAGCAGGAGTCGCGGCCTGGCCATCAAGGCCCGTGACATGGCCAGCATCTGCTGTTCACCGCCGCTGAGAGTCCCGCCAGACTGATGCCTGCGCTCGGCAAGAAAGGGAAACAGCGAATAGACATACTCCAGATCCTGCCTGATCCCCGCCTTGTCGGTGCGCAGAAAAGAACCCAAATCCAGGTTCTCCTGCACGGTCAGACCGGCAAAGATATGCCTTCCTTCCGGGACCTGGCTGACCCCCATGGCCACGATCCGGTCCGGGGCAAGGCCTTGTATCTCCTGGCCCTGCAACAGGATCTGCCCGCACCGGCACGGAACAATCCCGGATATGGCCATGAGTGTGGTGCTTTTGCCGGCGCCATTGGCCCCGATCAGGGTAATGATCTCGCCGCTATGGATGGTTAGGCTGATATCCCGCAATGCCTGGACATTGCCATAACCTGCCTGAATATTCCTCAACTCAAGCATGGGCCATCACCCCCCATCTTCGCCCAGATAGGCCTTGATTACTTCCCGGTTGATGCGAATTTCCGCCGGCGTCCCCTGGGCAATCTTTTTTCCATAATCCATGACCACAATGCGATCAGAGAGGGTCATCACCAGTTTCATGTCATGCTCAATCAGCAAGATGGCATGGCCCTCATCGCGGATCTGGCGGATAAGGGCAACAAGATCAGCCGTCTCCTGCGGATTCATCCCGGCGGCTGGTTCATCCAGGAGCAGCAGGAAGGGCTCGGTGGCCAGGGCCCGGGCGATCTCCAGGCGCCGCTGCGCCCCATAGGAGAGATTGCCGGCCAATTCATTGACCTGCCCGGAAAGCCCGACCTTTTCAAGGATCTCGCAACTCTTGTTGACGGTCTCCTGCTCTTCCTCTCTGGTCTTGCGATCACGGAAGATGGCGCCCAGGATCAATGAGTGCGTCCGGCAGTGTCTGCCGATCATCACATTTTCCAGCACGGTCATCTGGGAAAACAAGCGGATGTTCTGAAAGGTCCTGGCCATCCCCTTTTCCGTGATCTTGTTGGGCTTCAGGTCATTTAACCGGGTCTGTTTTCCCGATTGTGGACACGCAAGATGGATCTCCCCGCTACTGGGCTGATAAATACCGGTCAGACAGTTAAAGAGTGTGGTTTTGCCCGCGCCATTGGGGCCAATCAGGGCCACAATTTCTTTGGCCTGCACTTCAAAATCAAGGTGATCGAGGGCCCGAATTCCGCCGAAATTCATGGTCAGGCCGCTGACGTCAAGAATCGGCTTATTCATCCGCTTATTCATCATCCTGTAATGCGGCCGCGTTTTTTCGTCCCTGGAAACAATACGTTCTGCGGACACCGGCAATCAGGCCCTCTGGCTTGAAGATCATCATGGCCACCAGGATAGCGCCAAAGGCCAGCATCCGATACTCTGACAGGGCCCGCAGATACTCAGGAAGCAGGATCAGGATCAGGGCGCCACAGATCACGCCGACAATGGAACCCATTCCCCCAAGCACGACAATGGCGAGGATGATGGCCGACTCGAGAAAAGTAAAGCTTGCCGGATTGACAAAGGTAGTCTTGGCGGCAAAAACCACGCCGATCAGGCCGGCCCAGAAGGCACCGAGTGAAAAGGCTATCAATTTTATTCTGGTCTTATCAATCCCCATGGCCTGACAGGCGATCTCATCTTCACGCAGGGCCAGCCAGGCCCGACCCAGTCGTGAATCCTGGAGCCTGTTCACCATAAAGATGGTCAAGAGCACTAATCCAATCATCAGATAATACATATAAATCATGGCATGATCAAGTGACATCTCCAAGCCGAAAAATCCGGGACGGGGAATATTGCTGATTCCGCTGGGCCCTCTGGAAAAGGCATTCCAGTTTTCGAGGATCAGCCGGAGGATCTCACCAAATCCCAAGGTGACAATGGCCAGATAATCCCCGCGCAAGCGGAGCACCGGAAACCCCAGCAGCACCCCGAACAGTGCTGCCAGAAGCCCGCCGATGGGCAGCGCAACCCAGAACCCCAGATGAAAATGGAGGTTGAGCAATGCATAGCTGTAGGCACCAATGGCATAAAAAGCGACATAGCCAAGATCAAGGAGACCTGCTACCCCAACCACGAGATTCAGCCCCAACCCCAGGACGATATACATCAGGGCGGTGGTCATGATATTGGCCTGATAGGTGGAGAAGATATGGGGAAACAGCAGGGCCACCCCGAGCAACAAGACGACCAGGGGATAGCGACATCCTGGCCTGTTCAGGAGATCCTGAATGATCGAGGCCCGCACCGAGCAAGAAGCTTGCCGAGCCGCCGACCTCTCCTTCCTGACCAGCCAGGCCTTGGCCAGCAGCGAGATGACAAAACTGCCAATGGCCACATAAAAAATATTGCCCCAGCGCCAGGAGACTGTCCGCTCAATGGGATTCACCTTGATCACCATGATCGGAAAGGTGAGGAAGACAAACCAGAGCGAGACCAGTAGCGATCTTTTTAGTGCCTTACAGATTATTTTCTTGTTTTTTTTACAAGAAAATAATCTGCGAAAGGCACTTATCCCGTTTATCGGGGTTAATTCTTTTACCGTAATCATAATGGCCCGCTCACACCTTCTTGGCCTCAGCCTTGCCAAGCAGGCCGGACGGTTTAAAGATCAGGATCAGGATCAGCAGGGAAAAGGCAAAGACGTCTTCATAATCGCTGGAGACATAACCGGTGGCAAAGCTCTCGGTCAGCCCCAGGACCAGACTGCCAAGGACGGCGCCCGGAATCG
>CAITDH010000277.1 GCA_903891045.1 uncultured Desulfobulbaceae bacterium
CAATACTCAGCTAAAAGTTCTTATGCTCCCCCCCCTGAAATACTCCCGGCTGTGTGGGAATGACATAGCATTATATGCTGCATTACTCCCGCATAGCTGGGAGTCCAGGAAGGTGATAGCTGAGTTTCCTATAGAGGCACAATGATCAATATAGTTCCATATTGGCTAAACATGAAAATCACTCAACAATTGACTACCTTAGGATGCAGCTAGCATCCAAAACGATTAGAGAATACTACGATATAACGTGTTGGGATGAGCTGCGTATTAGACTAAGATATTTTGCGGGGTTTTGGCACTATCTGTTGTTCACAGTGTCCAGCATGGCATATTTCGTCTATGCATCATGGCGATTTTTTACGAGAACATAATAATCGAATAATCGGGTCAACCTCACCACGGAAAGTTCGGCGGCACTGACGCGTTAAAGGAGGAGATACAATATGAAACTTATTTCTATTCTTGGCCTGTTTTGCTCATTAATCATTTTCACGGCACACCTTTCTCATACTGATGACAAGACGACAGAAATGAACCAGTCATTGAAAGACAGGGCAAACTTAGGGGATGCTAACGCAGCTTTTCAGATTGGCTACTCCTACGAAAAAGGGCAGGGCGTGAAGAAGAATTTAGTCGAAGCCGTCAAGTGGTATCGCATGGGAGCCGAAAAGGGTGATATGCAAGCGGCGCTAAATTTAGCAGGAATATATTTAAAAGGGGTTGGGGTTAAAAAAAATGAGGAGAAAGCTATAGAACTATACGTACAAGTGGGAAAAAGTGAAACATGGTATGCTCCTTTGGCACGTACATCGCTACTTATATTAGCGAAAGACTATTCCCTGGGCGGAGAAGCATTGAAGCCCAACAAGGATAAAGCTCACGAGTTGTTTGAGCGTCTCTTTGAAGTAGAAACGGCAAATATTGACCGAGGCGAAGCTCAGATGAACGAAGCCGTTGATAAATTTAACAACGCAACAAATGTCCTCCTGAAGATAACCCCAAAGGATGAATAAATTATTTGGAAAGAAATTATTGAACAAATCGGGTTAAATCGGGATCAGACCACGTTTCCCATACTTTGCGGGGTCCGAAACAGCCTGCAACACCTTCCCGTAATGGCCGACGAGCCGACAGAATTGGCACTTTCAGCCAAAGAATGCTACCCTATTCTCAGTTATCCTCTATCCTTAAACCTCAGCCCCAAAAAACTAGACCATCCACCACAAGGAGAGACTCATGTTTGATTTCACCTTTCACAACCCGACCAAGATCATCTTCGGCACTGGCAAGGAAGCCCTGATCGGCGCCGAGCTGAACGCTGCCGGAATAACAAAGGTTCTCCTGGTTTATGGCCGCAACTCGGTGATCAAAAGCGGCCTGCTGGAGCGGGTCACGGCCAGCCTCAAGGCCGGCAATATCAGCTGCAGCCAGTATGGCGGGGTGGACTCCAACCCTCTGATTTCCCATACCAGGGAAGGCGTGGCCCTGGCCAAGCGGGAGAAGGTGGAGGCGATCCTGGCGGTGGGCGGCGGTTCGGTGCTGGACGAGTCCAAGGCCATCGCCGTGGGCGCCCTGAGCGATACGGATGTCTGGGACTTCTTTGTCGGCAAGGAGGTTACGCGCGCCCTGCCGGTCTTCACCATCCTGACCCTGGCCGCCACCGGCAGCGAGATGAACGGCAACTCGGTGGTCACAAATGCCGAGACCCGCCAGAAATACAATATCGCCTCGCCCCATGTCTACCCCAAGGTCTCCATCCTCAACCCGGAGCTGACCCATTCCGTACCCCTCAATTACACGGCCTACAGCGCCGTGGATGCCATCTGCCATGTCTGCGAGGGCTATTTCACCAAAGAGCCAGGCACCCATCTCCAGGACCGGTTGGTGGAAGGGATCATCAAGACGGTGATCGAGACCACAGATCTGATCATGGCCGCACCCAGCCACGCCCAGGCGCGCGCCTCCTTCATGTGGACCGCCACCCTGGCCCTCAACGGCCTGACCCCGGCCGGGGTCGGCGAATACAGCTTTCCCAACCACATGATCGAGCATGCCTTGAGCGCCATCTACAATATCCCGCACGGGGCCGGGCTGTCAATTGTCATGCCCGCCTGGATGAAGTGGTATCTGGCCAGAAATCGCGGCCAGTTTGAACGGTTCGCCAGGGAGATCTTCGGGCTGGATTCGGGGATAGCAGGGATTGGGGCGCTGGAACAGTGGTTTGTGACGATCAAGTCACCGGTGCGTCTGCACGAGGTAAAAATTCCGGCGGCAGACATCAAGGCCATCGCCGAAAACGCCGAAGGACTGGCCCGCCAATGGGGCATTGGTAACCTCTACCCTCGGGAGACCATAGCCGAGATCCTGAGACTGGCGGTATAAGAGCAACTTTTACCGCCCAACCCTGCCCCTTGATGTGGCGGACGCCGCTCCTTTAACAGGTCGGCGCCCGCCCCTTCCCCAACAAACACCCTCTGCTGCTGCCGTTGATACCCGGCAACGCCACAAGAGTATCTGGTGGCAACGGCTTATTCCTGCACCCCCGTCTGCCCAGACGCCGCCAGATATTTCCTGGCCCCGGCCAGGGCGGCATCGATATTGCCGAAGATAAACTCCTGGCCGATCTTTTCGGTAAAACGGTTGCGGTCAAGGGAGGCCTGAAGTCGGGGCCGGACGCCGGAGAGGATCAGGGCGGTGCCGTCCTTACGGGTCTTGGTCAACAGATCCTCCAGGGCCTGTAACGCCGTGGCATCGATGGTCAGGATATGGCGCATCCGCAGGATCAAGACCCTGGCCGGGTTCTTGACGATGTTCAGGGTATCCTTGAACTGGGTAACGGCGCCGAAGAAAAACGGCCCGTAGATCTCAAACACCTCCACCCCCTTGGGCACCTCGCGGGTGGCGATGGCCAGGGCGTCCTCCTTGCCGTACTCCTCGTTCAGTTCATTGGTGATATTGCGCACCTCGGTGACCTGGGCCATACGGTTCATGAAGAGCAGGGCGGAGAGGACAACGCCGGTCTGGATGGCCACGGTCAGATCGACAAAAACCGTGAGGAAAAAGGTGCTGAGCATCACCAGGATATCCGACTTGGAGGCGCGGAACAGCTTGACGAAATGACGCCATTCGCTCATGTGGAAGGCGACCACCAGCAGGATCGCGGCCAGGGTGGGCATGGGAATGAGCACCGCCCAGCGGCCGAAAAGCAGCAGGATCAGGAGCAGGGTAATGGCATGGACCATGCCGGCCACCGGGGTACGGCCACCGTTCTTGATGTTGGTCGCGGTCCGGGCGATGGCGCCGGTGGCCGGAATCCCGCCGAAGAAGGGCACGGCGATGTTGGCGACCCCCTGGGCCACCAGCTCCATGTTGGAGCGGTGGCGCATCCCGGTCATACCATCGGCAACCACCGCAGACAGCAGTGACTCAATGGCGCCGAGCAGGGCGATGGTCAGGGCCGGCGAGATCAACTGCGGCAGCATGGCCCAATCGAGGTGGGGCAGCCGCGGCATGGGCAGCATGCTGGGCACACTGCCGAACTGGGAACCGATGGTCGCCACCGGCAGACCAAGAAAATGGACCATCCCGGTGCCCACGAGGATGGCGATGATGGAGCCGGGCACCTTCCTGGTCACCTTGCCCCAGAAGACAATGATCAGCAGCGAGATCACGCCCACCAGCAGGGCTGAGAGATTGAGGGTATCGGCATGGTGGGCGTAGTCCATAATCTTGTGGATAAACTCGCCGGACAGCGCAGGGATGGTCAGCCCGAAAAAATCCTTGATCTGGGTGGTGGCGATGATCAGGGCGATGCCGCTGGTGAACCCCACGGTCATGGGATAGGGGATGAATTTGATCACCGCCCCCATCCGGGCCAGACCCATGGCGACCAAGAGTACCCCGGCCATCAAGGTGGCCATTGCCAGGCCGTCATAACCGAACTTGCTGACGATGCCGAAGACCACGACGATAAAGGCGCCGGTAGGCCCGCCGATCTGCACCCGGCTGCCGCTCAAAAGCGAGATGAGAAAGCCGGCGATGATGGCGGTGAAGATCCCCTGCTCCGGCTTAACCCCCGAGGCAATGGCAAAGGCGATGGCCAGGGGCAGGGCGACGATGCCGACCAGAAGACCGGCCATAATCTCGCGGCCCAGCTGCTTGCGGTCGCAACCATCCTTGATACAGGAAAAAAACTCAGGAACCAAACGGGTGCTCATCAGACAAATCCCTCCACAATACTCTCCAGTAGCGCCGGGTAGATATCAGAAGGTCGGGGGGCTTTACGCGAGGAACAAGCGCAGGGTAAAAGCAGGGCCAGGTGATAGGTACCCGACGGACAACAGCCATGCACGTCAGGCAGAAGGCGACAAGGATTCCACCTTGTCGCCAGGCCATAACCATAGAAAATCAAACGGGAATTTGCAAGAAAAAAATCGACCAATGGCCTTCCGGTATTGCCGGCCAACTGTCCATACTTGCCAGAAACAAAACAAAGGGTATTGCCTATTTATTGAAAAGAGAGGAAAAGGTATTCGACAGTTGCAACAAAAACCCGGAACAGGAAGATCAATTTTCACCCTTTCAACCCGCCCATGCCTTTCGACATTGAACACGCCTTACAGATCCTGGAACAGGAGGTGCGGAACTACCAGGTCCCGGTAGTCGACCTGATTGCCGTGCAGTCCCATGACCCCTTCAAGGTTCTGGTGGCGACCATCCTCTCGGCCCGGACCAGAGATGAGGTGACCGCCCAGGCCGCCGCCCGCCTCTTTGCCAAGGCCCCTACCCCTCAGGCCCTGGCCGCCCTCGACGAAAAGAGCCTGCAACAGCTCATCTATCCGGTGGGATTCTACAAAAACAAGGCCCGCTATCTGGCCGCCCTGCCTGCAGAGCTGGAAAAAGAATTCGGGTCTCAGGTGCCAAGCGAGATCGAGCAACTCATTGCCTTACCGGGCGTGGGCCGGAAGACCGCCAATCTGGTTCGCGCCCAGGGGTTTGGCCAGCCGGCTATCTGTGTCGACACCCATGTCCACCGGATCATGAACATCTGGGGCTATGTGCAGACCGCAAACCCCTTGCAAACCGAGATGGCCCTGCGGGAAAAGCTCCCTGAGCAGTACTGGATCCGAGTCAACTCCCTGCTGGTGGCCTTTGGCCAGGGAACCTGCCGGCCGGTGGGTCCGCACTGTGAGAGCTGCGTCCTTACCCCCCTCTGTCCCCGGATCGGCGTGACCCCAAGAAAACTCAAGCTGACACGACCCGAAAAACAATCAGGAATCAAGAGGATGATCTCCTGGAATGTCAATGGACTGCGTGCTGTGGCCAAAAACGGCTTCACCGATATCGTAGCCGAACTGGCCCCGGATATCCTGGCCCTCCAGGAGATCAAGGCCTCCCCTGAACAATTACCGGACTCGGTGCGGGAGCTAGCCGGATTTACCGGCTATTTCCATCCTGCCCACAAAAAAGGCTACTCAGGGGTGGCCATTTACAGCCGGGTGCCGGCAGACAAAGTCTATCATGGCATTGGCGACCCTCGCTTTGACGAAGAAGGGCGGGTTCTGACCCTGGAGTTTGGCGATTTCTATTTCGTGAACTGCTATTTCCCCAACTCCCGCCACGACCTGAGCAGGTTAGACCTCAAACAGGAATTCAATCACGCACTGCAGGGGTTTGTGGAAGGGTTGGCCCGTACGAAATCGGTGGTGGTCTGCGGTGATTTCAATGTCGCCCATACCGAAAGAGACCTGGCCAACCCTGAGGCCAATATGAAGAATGCCGGGTTTACACCGGAAGAACGGCAATGGATGGATGCGTATATCGAGGGGGGATGGGTGGACACCTTCCGACACTACAATCAGGAGCCCGGCCACTATTCGTGGTGGAGTTACCGCAGCAATGCCCGCGAACGGAATATCGGCTGGCGCATTGACTATTTCTTTGTTGATCACGCCAGCAGAAAACGAATAGTTGGCGCTGACATCCTGGCTGACATCCAGGGCTCAGACCACTGCCCCATAGCCCTGGACTTCAAGTAAAAACGATCGTCCTGGAAATTTTCTGCCCACAAACGATCGTTTTTACCTGGCCTGCCGCCGCCAGAAAACAAGCCAGAGCGACAGACCGCTGACAATCATCAGGCTGCTGAGCAGCTGGCCCATAGTCAGCAGACCAAAGAGAAAGCCGAGCTGCGGATCCGGCTCCCGCACCGTTTCCACGAGAAACCGGAACAGACCGTAGCAGATGAGGAAGAGAAAAACCATACTCCCATGCGGCCAGCGGGGACTGCCCTGCCAAGGCCTGTATTTCTGTGACCAGAGGATAGAGAAAAGCACGACCCCTTCAAGAAACATCTCATAGAGCTGTGAGGGGTGTCGGGCCAGAAGACCGCCGCCGGGAAAGATCATCCCCCAGGGGAAATCGGTGACCCGGCCATAGAGCTCGCCATTGATAAAATTGCCCAGCCTGCCGAAGCCCAGCCCAATGGGCACGGTCACCACATAGATATCCGCGACCTTCCAGTAGTCCAGTTTCGTTTTCCGCAGATAGAACCAGCCACCCACCAGCACCCCAATACAGGCACCATGGAACGACATGCCGCCGGTCCAGGTTGCTGGAATTTCCAGGGGGTGATGCAGGTAATAGGAGAAATTGTAAAACAGGACATAGCCCAGACGGCCCCCGAGCACCACCGAGAGGATGAGCGCCAGATTCAGATTCTCAAAATACGCCTCCAGCTCCTGGTAAGCAAAGAGCCGGATCTGCCGGCGCACCAGGAAATAACTGGCCATAAACCCGAGCACATACATCAGGCCGTACCAGCGGACATGCAAGGGGCCAATGGAAAAAAGAACCGGATCGATATTGGGGAAAGTCATTGGCAAGCCTACCTACTTCTTCTTTTCCATTTTTTTCAGATGAACCTGGAGGACGGAAATCGCCGCCGGGGTAATGCCTGAGATCCGTGAGGCCTGACCAAGAGAGGCGGGACGCACCGTGGTCAATTTCTGCACCACCTCATTGGAAAGACCAGCCAGCCCTTTATATTCCATGCCTTCCGGCAGGACCATCGCCTCCATCTTTTTGAATCGATCTACCTGTTCCTGCTGGCGCTGGATGTAGCCATGGAACTTGATCTGCAACTGGATCTCATCCCGGACCGATGACCCGGCCAGTTGCTGGACACGCCCCTGGTTCTCCGCGTCCATGGGCAAGCGCACCAGTTGCTCCAGCCCCAGTTCAGGACGACGCAGGAGTTCAGCAAGCGACATCTTCTGTTTGAGCTCAACGCTCCCCTGGGCCAGCAAGGCCTCATTGATCGCTTTATCCGGCTTGACCTGGATGGATTCAAGCAGAAGCACACCCTGCTCAATAGCGGTCTGTTTTCCTCTGTATCGTTGATACGCCTTTTCATCCAGCAGACCGATATCATGGCCGATCTGGCAGAGACGGGTATCGGCGTTATCCTCGCGCAACAGCAATCGGTATTCGGCCCGCGAGGTAAAGAGCCGGTACGGCTCTTTGGTGCCGCAGGTGACCAGATCATCAATAAGCACCCCAATATAGGCCTGGGAGCGGTCGAGGATAAGGGGCGCCTGATCCCTGACATGATGAACAGCATTGATCGCCGCCATCAAACCCTGGGCAGCGGCCTCCTCATAGCCGGAAGTGCCGTTGATCTGTCCGGCCAAAAACAGACCGCGGATCCGTTTGGTCTCAAGCGATGGTTTGAGCTCCAAGGGATCCACGTAGTCATATTCAATGGCGTAACCGGGACGGATGATCCGGGCCTGCTCCAGCCCTTTGATGCTCTGGATCATAGCCACCTGAGTGGCCAAGGGCAGACTGGTGGGCAGACCATTAGGATAAACCTCGGTGGTATCAAGCCCCTCCGGCTCCAGAAAGACCTGATGACGATCTTTTTCCGGGAAGCGCATGACCTTGTCCTCAATCGAGGGACAATATCTGGCCCCAATCCCTTCAATAATCCCGGTGTACATGGGAGACTTGTCGATGCCTGCCCGGATAATGGCATGGGTCTGGCTATTGGTATAGGTGATATAACAAGGCCGCTGCGGCAGAGCATACTCCCCTCTATTATCAAAGGAAAAATGGACGGGCGGCTGATCGCTGTGCTGAATTTCCAGTTCGGAGTAATTGATACTGCCGGCGGCAATCCGCGGCACCGTTCCCGTCTTCATCCGCCCCACCCGAAACCCGGCCTCCTTGAACCATCGGGCCAGACTGGTTGAGGGGCTATCCCCCATACGGCCGGCCGGAAAATGTTTGAGGCCCACATGGATCAGACCGTTGAGGAAGGTGCCGGTGGCCACCACCACGGCCTTCACCCGGATCTCTTCCTCAAGCGAGGTGACAAGCCCGCAGATCCGGCCATCTTCCACCAACAGCGAATCGACCACGGCCTGGCGGATCTCCAAATTTTCCTGATTCTCGAGAATGGACTTCATCCGCAGACGATAGAGCAGGCGATCAGCCTGGGCCCGGGAAGAACGAACGGCAGGTCCCTTGCTGGTATTGAGACGGCGGAACTGAATAGAGGTGGCATCAATATTCCTGGCCATTTCACCACCCAAGGCATCAATCTCCCGCACCAGATGCCCCTTGGCCAAACCGCCAATGGCCGGGTTACAGGACATGGCGCCAATGGTATCGACATTGATGACCACGACCAAGGTCTTGCACCCCATTCTGGCGGCAGCGAGGGCAGCCTCACAACCGGCATGGCCGGCGCCAATCACGGCGACATCATAGGTGTTTATTTCTTGTGACATTCTTGCTCCAGGGGAGAATCTTTTTTCCACCAGATAAGGGCCCACTGGGGAGGATGTTCGCGGCGAATGGTAATCTGATTCCCCTCAGAGGAGATGATCCTGGACTCGAGATAGCGCCGTAACGCGTCTTCTTCCTTGGCGCTGAGGTCTTTGAACATCCAGCCGTAGGCCTGTATGGCCTCTTCCCTGTCAGTAAATACAGAATCCTGGTCCAATTTCAGGATATCAATACAGGGATGAATACCCATGCTGTAGAGAATATTGACAGTGTAGATATAATCCGGGCCAGACTGAAACTCGCGGCCAATGGCCGCAAAGGCGGCCGGATCAAAAGGAGTGGGCGATATCCGGTCGGCAATAAAGACATACTCACCGGCATGATCATTGAGTTTCTGCAAGGCAAGAGCGAGGTTGTCAACTGCCAGCGACCGGGAGGCAATGGCAATATCGTATTTTTCTATTCCCAGTTGCTGCCAGTCATCTTCCCATGCCCCTTTAATGGTTCGGATATTCTGGATATTTTTAGCCTGGGCCTGCCTGGTCAATGCCTCAAGCATCCCCGCTGAATAATCAACAGCGGTGACCGAGCGAACCTTCCCCGCTAGAGGGATAGCCAATGTTCCCGGCCCTGACCCCATGTCAAGGATGGTTCGATCTGGACCAAGCGGCAGACGCTCCAGCAAGAGAGAGACATACGAAGTCCCCGCATTTCTGGTGGCAAAAGAGGCTGCCTTTTTATCCCAGTCAGCCGCCCCCTTGCTCGACCAGGACTTCTGTTTTCTCGCATTCTGCCACAGCAGATTCCAGTCGATATCTGCCAGTGTTGTTTCTGGGGGTATGATGGGCATAAAACCACACAGCTTTCAAAAAATTTGAATAAGGAAACTCTAACCTGACACCTGACACCTGACACCTGACACCTGACACCTGACACCTGAAAAGTAGCACAGCTTTCATGCTTCTGCAAGTGAAGCCCGAAAGAGCCATGAAAATGTTTGACAGTTACCAGCATCTGTGTTTATAATCTTCTTTTTATTTTTATACTTGTACCATGTCCTCTTCCAACAAAGGGTCGAGCAGGGTTATTTTATTCGGACGATCGGAAGAATCAAAAAAAATCAGCAAATCCAGTATGATGGCTGACACAATTAGAAATATTCATGAATATCATGAATCAGGAGTGAGTGATGAGTAAACGTACCTTTCAACCAAGTAATATCAAGATGAAACGTAAGCATGGTTTTCGTCATCGTATGAGCACCGCTGCCGGTCGTTCTATTTTAAGCGCCCGCCGCGCCAAGGGACGGAAACGGCTGTCTGCCTGATTGTAACGAGGTGTTCAGACTCCAGAAAAATCATCTGCTGCGCAAGGGGTGGGAGTTTGAACAGGTGTACAAACAGGGTAAACGATTGCATGGCAAAAACTTCACCCTGATCGTACGCCAAAACAACCTCGAACAGAGCAGGATTGGGATCAGTGTGCACAGACAGATCAAAGGGGCCGTGAAGAGAAATAGAATCAAACGGATAATAAGAGAGTCTTTTCGCCTGCATCGGGAATTGTACCCAGAATGTGCCGATATTGTTTTTGCCATTCGTCCGGGAGTAGATTTTGGTTCAACTGCCGATATCAATCAGGCAGTGACGGCAGCTTGTGGTCGAGTAGCGTGAGGCCTGGAGGCTATCTGCTATGAATAAGAATCTGCTTATAAAGAGAATTTTCATCTGGTTTATCAGGGGGTATCAGTATCTTATATCTCCCCTGCTCCCCCCTGGCTGTCGTTTTACTCCCACCTGCTCGATTTATGCAATTGAGGCAATAGAACGCTATGGCGCATTGCGTGGCTCCTATCTCGCCGCTCGTCGCATTCTGCGCTGTCAGCCATTCTGCCGGGGTGGTTATGATCCTGTTCCCTAACACCTTCCTCTTGCGGAGAAACGATGACTGGCGGGAACAAATCTCCGAGAGATTAAAACAGATGTTTTTTGTAGAAAGGCTCTCTTTAATGGAGCGAATCATTTCAGGAATATGGCATGGATACCTATAGAGCACTTCTGGCTGTCGTCATTTCATTTGTTATTCTGGTTGGCTATCAATATTTCTTCGTGGGTTTTGATTCTAAAAAGGCAGTAAAAGATCCAGCGGCCCAGACGTCTGTATCCTCTGTTACCACACCACCTGCCCTCAATCAGACGGGCCAGGCGACATCCCCAAAACAAGAAGCGCTGAAACAATCTTTGCCAATCTCTGTTTCGTCAGATCATACGATTCGTGAGATTAACGTAGAGACAGATCTCTATAGTGCAGTGATCACTGAAAATGGCGGGGCCATCAAGAGTTTTATCCTGAAAGATTACAAGGCAAGCCTGGCCAAAAACTCACCGGGAGTACAACTGGTCAAAGCCACAGAGCAGGAGGGGTTCCCCCTGACATTTTCCTGGGGAGACGTGGCTGCCACCAATACCTTTTATAACGCAGACTCCGATAAAGTGCAGTTCACCGGAGCTGAGAGCACCAGCACGCTGACAATGAAAGGCCTTACCGAATCCGGTCTTGAGCTGGAACGAACCTACCGCTTTGACCGCAATACCTATCTGCTGGAACTCGCTGTCCGGGTAAAAAATGGTTCCGCCAAACCTTTGCAGGGCTCAGCTCTGTTGCACCAGACCAACCTTCCCTTTGAAGAGGCCGCCAAAGGCTCCACGACCTCACTTTTTGCCGGCCCGGCAATTTTTATGGATGGCCAGCGTCAGGAGTTCAAGAGCAAGGAAATAACCGGGGAACCCAAGACCGCGCAGGGAAAAGTGGACTGGGCCGCTTACGACAGCACTTATTTTATGTGCGGAATCCTACCCGAGAATGAAGGCGGCACCAGCGTGACCATGCAGCAAACGGATAAACTGGTGACCATGCAGGTTGGCGGCGCACTCGACGTGTTGCAACCCGGCCAGGAAAAGATTTATAAGTATCGGGTATATTTTGGCCCCAAGAAGCTTTCCCTGCTCCAAAAGACAGGATACAACCTGGACAAGGCCGTTAATTTCGGCTGGTTTGATGTCATGGCCAAACCCACCCTCTGGCTGTTGAATTTTTTCCATACTTATTTGAAGAATTACGGGATCGCCATTATCCTGGTGACGATTGCCTTCAAGCTTGCCTTCTGGCCCATTGCCCAGAAGGGACTCAAGTCCATGAAAAATATGCAGAAGTTGCAGCCCAAAATGGCCAAGATCAAGGAAAAGTACAAAGACGATCCGGCCATGATGAACAAGGAGGTCATGAATCTGTACAAGACCTACAAGGTCAATCCTCTTGGCGGCTGCCTGCCCATGGTCCTCCAGATTCCGGTATTTTTCGCCCTCTACAAGGTGCTGCTCATGTGTATTGAGCTGCGACATGCCCCTTTCATGCTCTGGATCACCGATCTTTCCGCTCCTGATCGCCTGATGCTCGGGTTTGATATTCCTTATCTGGGTGGGATTCCGGTACTCACCCTGCTCATGGGGGCCTCCATGTTCCTGCAGCAAAAGATGACCCCCACCACTGCCGACCCCACCCAGGCCAAGATCATGATGTTTTTGCCGATCATGTTTACCTTTATGTTCTTGAATTTTGCATCCGGCCTGGTTCTGTACTGGTTTATCAATAATCTGCTGGCTATCCTGCAGCAATATTTGATCAACAAACAAGCCAATAAACCATTGGCAGCGTAGTTGTTCCTTCCCGTGTATCTCCCTTTATATTGCGCCTCTCTTTGGTCTCCTTGCGCACCGGGAAACACGGATTCTATCAAGGTCCCTTAAAAAATCAGGATCTTTGTTTAAGCTCATGGCAGATGAAAAATTTTACCAAAGACACCCAACAGGCACTATTCTTGTGGGAACAAAGAGTTCTTGCTCTGAGGATAAAATTTTGGAAATAACGCCAAGATTAAACAACAAGATTCTTTTTGCAAGGTGCCTCTCAAATGACAAGTGACCATTGAAGGATAGCCCCCATGTCTTTAGAAAAAAAAGATTTTTTTGGAAAAACAGTAGCAGATGTAATCAGACAGGCCTGTGACACCTTGCAAGTACCCCAGGAACACCTGGATATTGAGGTGATAGAGACAGGCTCTACCGGTATTTTTGGTTTTATCCGTAAGAAGGCTCATATCCGGGCCAGGGTGAAAGAGGCAGCTTCTACCGCCGTCACTGAAACAAAGATTGAGCCGCCGGCAACAGAGGAACACTCTCTTCCTGTTCTGCAAAAACCTGCCCCTGCAGCCAAAGCGCCCGTTCAGCAAGCGACCATCCCAGCAGATGAGAGCATCGCCGTTGAGACCATGACCAGCGAAGAAGACGAGGATGACTTTCCCCTTACTCCCAGCTCAGAAGAACCACTCAGCCAGGAAAGTATTGATGGGGTACAACACGAACTTACCCACCTGCTCCAATTGATGGGCCTTCCCTCAAAGGTAGAAATTGAAGCACAAGGCAGTTCCGTACGATGTCATATAATCGGCGATTTTGAAGCAGACCTTACCGGACAGGAAGGAAAGATCCTGGACAGCCTGCAATATCTGCTCCGCAAAATCACCTCCAAAAACCTCTCCGAACGGGTACGAATCTCCATTGATGTCGGTGATTTCCGGGAAAAACGACAGGACGAGTTGCAGGATCTGGCCAAAGAACTGGCAGCGTTCGTCAAGGAAGATGGCAAAACCCAGGTCATCCCTTCACTGAACCCATCCGAACGACGGGTTGTGCATATGGCCTTGCAGGACGATAAAGAGATCCGCAGCCGTAGTGTGGGCGACGGCCTGTTTAAAAAAATCCTTATTTATAAACCAGGCAAGCCCAAGACCGGCGGCAATACCAGTGGCAGCAATGGTAACAGCACCGCAGCCAATCCCAAAAAACGCCCTGCATCCCGAGGCAGAAGGCGTAAAAGCAGCAAACCCACAACCGAGAATAACGAAAATAACGAGAATGGCGAGAACGAATAAGCCATCGTAACACAATGGTCTGGGATACAAATGGTGTCTAGTAATGGCTGCTGAAAACGAGATGAGCGATACTATCGCCGCCATTTCCACCCCCCCAGGCGCCGGGGGTATCGGGGTGATCCGAATGAGCGGCCCCCAAGCCTTTGCTGTCCTGCAACAGATCTTCAAGCCCCACGACCCCGCCTGCTCCTTCCGCAGTCATCAGCTCTATTATGGCCATATTCTGGCACCGGAGGTATCCGGACAGAAAAAAATTATCGATGAGGTCCTGGCCGTTTATATGCGGACTCCCAAGACTTATACCCGTGAGGATGTGGTCGAGATCCATGGCCACGGCAATTTCCTTGTCCTCCAGTCCATTCTTGAACTCCTGCTCCATTATCCAGTTCGTCTGGCCGACCCTGGAGAATTTACCAAACGTGCCTTCTTGAATGGCCGCATCGATCTGACCCAGGCTGAGGCCGTGATTGATCTCCTCTCGGCCAGGACCAGAAAAGGGATCGAGATAGCTCAGGGCCAACTCTCCGGCAGACTCTATGACCAGGTTGACGCCATCCGCCAGGTCTTGATGCATATGCGGGCCATTGTCGAGGTCGCCATTGATTTTCCTGACGAAGACCACGAGATTATCAATCATGACGAGTTGACCCTGCAGCTTGAGGCAAGCGTCAGGGCGCCTCTTGTTGTCCTGCTGCGCAATGCCGATCAAGGCAAGATCTTCCGGGAAGGGATTACCGTAGTCATTGCCGGCCTGCCCAATGTGGGCAAGTCCAGCCTGCTTAACACCCTCCTCCAGGAAGAACGGGCCCTGGTCACCGCCATTCCTGGAACCACCCGGGATACCATTGAGGAATATGTTGATATTGAAGGGGTGCCGGTGCGCATCGTCGATACCGCCGGGATTCGTGATAACGCCGAAGAGGTTGAAGAGCTGGGAATCCAGCGGGCGAAGCAACAGATACAACAGGCCGATCTTGTCCTTTTCATGATTGATCTGACAAAGGGGATCAGGGGCGCGGATCATGAGCTGTTTCGCAGCATCGAGCATAAGCCGGTGATCCTGGTTGCCAACAAGATGGACCTATTGCCGCAAGGACTACCTGACCTCACTGAATTTGGCAATCACGCCTTGGCGCAGGTATTGATCTCGGCCAAGAAACAACAAGGAATCGCCGAACTGAAACAGGCCATTTTCAAGGCCGTGGTCGGCAACAGAGGACAGTGGCAGGAAGATGGCTGCGCGCCAAATCTCCGCCACAAAGATGCCCTGACCCGGGCCTATGCGGCCAGCAACCAGGCGCTGGATGGGCTACAGACCGTAACCACCAGCGATCTGCTGGCCATCGACCTCCAGGAATGTCTGGCCGAGCTTGATGCCATTGTCGGAGTTACCACTACCGAAGATATTCTGGACCTGATCTTTAAGCAATTTTGTCTGGGAAAATAAACCTTTGTAACAAAACGATATCGCAGTCTCCCTTTGCTGGATTCTTTGATTTTTTAGGCCAGGAACAGGAACGACTATTTGTTTTGTTCAGTAACCACTTGATGGAGGAGAGCAAAAAAAGCATGGGGATCCATATCGGCCGCACTGGCAATTTCCCGAATCGTCTGCTCCGGCCTAGCCGAGATATTTTCCTTGGCCAATCCTTGAATAATCAAGGCTGGCTGCAGATTATATTCAGTACAAATTTCAGACAGTATCTTTTTACCAAACCCCGGCAACGGCTCATCCGGAAAGGTGACTAAGGTCGGTTCCACAGCAGTTATGGCAGGCTTGATTATTTCAAATAGAGTCATGGGGGTCATATGGTTACGCACAGCGATTGTGGCAATGGTCTGTTTATCATTATCCATAATAATCCCAGCCTTGGCTAAGAGTTCCATAGCCTTTACCGGATCAACCTCCACTTTCCTGTAAAATGAGGAAAAAGAGGAAAGCTCAGCATGCGCATAGGGCGGCTCACCATATTTTTTACCCGCAGCAGCCTTAAGATAATGTCCAAAATTCAGTACGATGGACATGGGTGGAATCTTCCAATATGTACCGAATCCCACCACCAGAGTCAAAACCAGAGCTACATTAAAACTGGCAGTAAAAATCTTGAGCTTCCTGGCCTTATTTTTCATATAGGCTACAATCACACTCCAATTGTAGAACATGTGAAGCAAGCCGGTGATCAGAAAAAGGAAACCGAGATTGAGGTGCAAGTTCCCCCACTCGGTCTTAGTCAGACCCCACAACCGCCAATCCGACCAATAGGCAATCCGCCCTTCCGGAACTATATAGAGGATGCTACTGGTGAGAATACAGAGGACAAAAGAAAATAACATGGTTAATGAGATGATTCTCCGTAAATGCATCGATTTTTTCCTTATTTGGATAAAATAAGTTTAAATGGCGCTGATGACATACTGCCATCAACGCCATAAATTACTTTTTTGGGGGAGAAAGGGAAAAGCCCCCTATTAATCTAATTAGAACGTGTACCGTGCGCCCAGCAAAAAGTTGTGGCTGGAGAATTCGAAGTCAGTCGTGGAACCATAACCTTCATCAAACGAAGGATCGGCAGCACCGACATAACGGTAGGAGAGATCAATGGCCACGTTTTTGTTGATGGTATAAGAGACGCCAGCCATAAACTGGTAAGCGAAGACGCTATCATCGTTACTGTAGCTACCGTAACCGGCATCAGATCTTATATGGTTGAGTTCAACATTGGCGTAACCAATACCAGCACCTAAGTAAGGTACAATAGGACTGTTGTTTTTGAAATCATAGTAGCCATTGGCAAAAAGAGAGCTTGATGTCAAATCCCCATTAACAAATGAAGTCGTTCCAGTATAAATTCCATTATTGTAGCTTTCTGAGGAGTCGAAATCATTCTTTTGATATCCAACTTCAACTTCAGCCCTGAAGGTATCAAAGTCGTAGCCGATTGCACCATTGATTGCCAATCCCGTATCGAATGATATGTCATCAGCCCAAGTTCCCCCGCCATCAACTCCACTTGCAGTTAACGTAGGAGGCACAGAAACTCCCAGCTTGCCGCTGACGTAAACTCCCGCAGCAGAAGCGGCCGTGGCAGAGAGTGTAAGGGCACAGCATGACAGAACAATTGCTATTTTTTTCATTGTGTTCTCTTTTTTGGTTGAATTTTTCATAAATAAACTTCTTGATTGATTTTTGAGAAAAAAGGTCAGGTCTTGAAAAATAAGTTTCTCATATCTGCTTGATCTGCGAGAGTAAGATTCAAAATAGAAGGAAGCGCATATAAACCAGATTTTTATAGGGTTACCATCTTCTCCATCCATAATGCCCATATCGCAGCGGTTGATGCCAATAGCCGGAATGCCAGAGCCACGAGCCATCCACCCAGATGTAGTCCGGACCCAGAGCCACGACAACCTGTTCAGCTGGTAGTACAGTTCTTGTCACACCCGTCACCTCGGCAGACTGAATCTCGGTCGGTGTATTGATCATGCAGTCAATAATCTTTTCACTGACCCTCGCCTTTTTCAGATCAATAATATCCGCAGTGTTGAGGTGATAAACTGTCCGAGAATTGCGAATTTGACTGATGACGAGATCATCGCTGATCCCTGCCTGCACCAGCGATTTTACGTCCACAACCGTCAACGGCTGATTCTGTTCGACCCGTTGCATAGACTGTTGTGGTGCCTGCGCTCTCAACTGCGCATCCTGGGCCTGATCCATACCATGCCCGATGGCGCCGCCTGCCAAAGCTCCCACCACTCCGCCGACAAGCGCGCCAGGTCCCGGATGCCGAGCCATACTACCGATAATCGCACCAGTGGCGCCTCCAGCCAAAGCTCCCGAGGCAGTGTTATCCGGTTGCCCCTGAGGTGACATACAACCCGCAACCAATATTCCCACAACCGCTACTGCTAAAAAATAGCCATACCATTTCATATTCTTTTTTCCTTTAGGGCAAAATAGGGGACAGCGACCGTTTTATCTAATGCATAATATAGACCCTTGCGGTGCAACAACATCAAACGAGGAGATTATTATTACCGACCACCACCTCGTCCTCCGCTTCGGCCACGGCCTCCTACCCCACCAGCCCAATTCGGATGCCCAGATTCATCGCGGAGGACAACAGCAACCCCTTGATCGATTTCCGTAATTTTCTGAGCCAGAATATAGATAACCCCATCCTGTCCCTGGGCCTTGGAGCCGCGAACGACCACCTCATCTCCCTCTTTTAAGGGGACACCATAGTCAGCCCAATACCACTGCGGTCCAAGAACCACCATCATCCTGGTTCCTCCACCTTCAATCTCCAACTGGAGGTTATGGCGTTCAGCACCGACCAAAACCGAAAGGATCTGACCAGTTACAGTGGTTACGGTATTGACATCATAACCGGATTCAAAATTCAGAGGAGGACGATTGCCATGCTCAGTTCCCCAGAAGGCCTGCGCAGAAAACGGGAAAGACGCGCAAAGGATCAGCAGAAAGGGTATAATAAGTAATATTGGTCGCATAACACAGAGCGGAGGACGTCTCCGCCCTCCGCTTGTACTAATTCTTATTGATTTATGGAGCTGTTACCACCGGTGTTACCGGCACGGTTGGGGTGGTCAAACGACTCCCGTCCCGCAATCCATTACCATTGGCCGGTCGAGTGGTAGAACCATTGGCGGTCGTGCCAGTGGTCAGAAACGTGCCGTCACGACGCTGTGAATCTGCCGGACGAGTGGTCGTGGTTGATGTAGTGCCAGTACCAGGTGTATGGATTCCGCTTCCGCTTCCATTCCCGCCACCGTTACCGCCCCGAGCCATTGCCTCTCCAGCCAACGACATTGCACACATCACGGCCAATCCCAATACCAATATTCTTCTGGTTTTCATAATTTATTTTTCCTTGGTAAGTTTACTTGAATAATTACCTGCGAGGAACACAGGTGGAAGTTGGGGTACGCGTCTGGGTTTTCGTCTGCAATTTGGTGGCGGCCATGGCCTCACCCACCAGGGTCATTGCAAAAATTGCGGCCAGGGTCAGGGCTATCATTCGTTTTGTTTTCATGTTCATTTTCTCCTTGTGATTTGAAACTGGTTAACAACGACTTGTACTCTTTGACAGGAGCCATCCCTATCAAACGTTATGCCACCAGTATTTCACAATCTGTGCCACTTGGGGATTTTTTCATAACTTATTAAAATTCATCGAATTAAAATAGATTTCATTTTTATAGTCACCCTTAGCATAAAAAGGTCAGTGCACTTTTTGCACTGACTATGAAAAAATTGCACCATTACTCATCCCTTTCCTCATCAGCCAATCCATATTCTTTCAGACGATACTGAAGAGTGCGGCGCGAAATCCCTAAACGGTCGGCTGCTAAACGTCGATTACCATCAGTAGCCTGGAGGGCAATCATAATCGCCTGACGCTCCGCCTCTTTCAGCATGCCACTTTCTGCAGGCAGAACGCCGCCCAAAGAAACAGTTGTACTCCCATTTAATTTTTTTTTATTTTCACCCTGCAAGAGTTCAGGAAGCTCCGCTCGTGTTATCTCACCCCGTGCCAGAATAACCGCCCGCTCCAGGACATTTTGCAGCTCACGAATATTACCAGGCCAGTGGTAAGTGCCCAGGGCCTTGAGTGCCGAGATAGCTATTCCCGAAACCTCTTTTCCCATACTCCGACTATGCAGACGGACAAAAAAATCAGCCAGATCATCAATAGCATCAAGGCGATCACACAAGGAAGGCAGAGTGATAGGAAAGACATTCAAGCGATAAAAAAGGTCTTCACGAAAGCGACCGGTAACAATCTCCTGGGCCAAATCACGATTGGTGGCGGCCAAAACCCGCACATTGGCATGGATATCCCGACTGCCTCCTACCCTCTGAAAACTGCGTTCCTGAAGGATACGCAATATTTTTGCCTGCATCGGCAGAACCATTTCACCAATCTCGTCGAGCAGGATAGTACCGCCGGCAGCCAGTTCAAATTTTCCCTGACGAGCAGTAGATGCACCGGTGAAAGCCCCCCGTTCATGGCCAAAGAGCTCACTCTCCAGCAAGTTTTCGGGGATAGCCGCACAGTTCACCGCGACAAACGGGCCACTTTTGCGAGAACTTACAAGATGGATATAGCGGGCCAACAACTCCTTGCCAGTGCCGCTCTCACCTCCAATCAACACGGTCGCCTCGGTTGGTGCAACCTCGCCTACCAGCCAGCGCACTTTGTCCATGGCCGTACCTGCAAAAAGGATATCAAGTGGCGGCAACCCAACCATCTCAACCTCATCAAGGGCGGTTAGCCGCCGCTTGCGAATATACTCCGTAAGCAAACGATCAACCAAGGCCCGCAGGGTAGCAGGATCCTTGAGCGGCTTAGTCAGAAAATCACTGACCCCGTCTTTAATTGCCGACACCGCTTCTTCCACCGTGCCAAAGGCGGTGATCAAGACAAAGGGCGGAGCGGCAGGGTCGTTCCGACTGGCCACAAACAACTCAAGCCCTCCCATTTTTGGCATCTTAAGATCAGACAATACCAGGTCAAAGGATTCTTGTTGCAGCTTGACCAGCCCCGCCGCACCATCCACCGCCTGGGTCACCTCATGGCCCGCATCTTCGAGAATAGCGGCAAGCAACCCCCGAAAGGTGGTATCATCTTCAACAATCAAGATGCGCCCGCTCATCTAATCTCTCCCTTGCTCTCAACCGCTATCAATCGCACTGTAAATTCCGCCCCACCTTCAACTCTGTTTTTTACCACTATACTGCCACCGCAACCATCAACAATCTTTTTACAGACCGCCAACCCTAAACCAGCACCTCGGGCTTTATTGGTCCGAAAGGGCTCAAATAATACTTTCTGCATTTCAACAGCAATACCGGGACCATTATCGGTTACCATGAGCTCCACCCATTTTCCTGCCCGTCGTCCAGAAACTATAATAACTCCAGCCTGAGAAGAGAGAGCAGATGCCTGCATGCCATTCGTGAGAAGATTAAGCACGAGCTGATGAAGACCATCCTCTGCACAAGAAACCATGAGGTCATCGGGAAGTTCGCAAACAAGCTGGATGCCCTGTTCCTTCGCCTGGGGCACCAGCAACGCCAGCACGGCCCTCACCACGGTCAAAAGTTGACATGAAGCCGCCGCTAAGGAATCAGGACGGGTATAGAGCAAGATGTCATGGGCCAATCCTTCTAAGCGTTGGGCCTCGCTGACGATCAGGGCGGCAAAGCCCCGCTCTTTGCCATCAGCCAGCCTCTCTTCCAGGAGCTGGCCATATCCCTTGATACCTGCCAGCGGGTTACGGATCTCATGGGCCAGCACCGCCCCTACCTCCCCCAACCGCGCCAGTTCTTGCTGACGGGCAAGATGACGCTCTCGCCGCCCCTGCTGTCGTAATAACCAGATAATACTTAGACCCAGCCCCCAGCCCAGAAACAACAAAGAAAAGATGACCGTCACCCCCTGACGCGCCCGGTGTATGACAGTATCGGAGCGCCAGGTATGCAGGGCAAGACGGAGAATACAGGTCTGACCTGCGAGATGGACCGGGGTCTGAAATTCATAAACCATTTCACCGGTTCCCAACTGTATTCGCTTCTCACTCAAGCCTCCCTTGATCAAGAGAGACCGATAACGTTCATCCGTTACATCAGAACCAATGAGATTGGAATTTGTATGAAAAATGATCTTGCCATTGGCAGAAAGAATAGCCGCATACGCAATCTCAGAGGTCTGAAACGAGGCCAGCGATTTTAAGGAAGGGTCGCGGGCAGCTACACCTTCCATGGCAGTTGCCATAGTCAAGGCCAGACCACGCAAATTCTCCTGGGCCACCGGCGCCGCCATTCGATAATTGCGAATCGCGAACCAGGAAAGGCCGCCGGTCAAAACAAGAACAGTCACAAAAATCAGAAAGAAAGCGCTAAAGCGAATCATAAAAAGAGAACACCACGAAACATCCTGCGATCAGACAGGATTCTTGAGGTGACAGATTATCGGCAAGTTACGGTATTGTTCATTAAAATCAAGACCATACCCAACAAGAAATCCTTGAGGGATAGAAAAACCGCAATAATCAATCTGCACCGGATGCGTGCGGCGTTCCGCTTTATCAATCAGGGCGCAGACCTTGACTGAATTTGCCCCCTGGTCGGCAAGATGAGCCATCAACCACTGCACGGTCAGGCCGCTATCGATGATATCTTCCACCAGCAGCACGTCATATCCCTGTACCGCAATGGTGGGCGTACTGCGCAGGATAATATCTCCGGACGAAGACGCACCCTTTCCATAGGAAGAAACCTGGATAAAATCGATGGCCAGGGGGACATCAATAGCGCGGACCAAATCAGCCATAAAAACAAAAGCCCCTTTCAGAACCCCGAGTACCAGCAGATTTCCGGCCGCGTAATCACGACTGATTGCCTCCCCCAGTTGCACTATCCGCTTCTGGATGGACAAGGCATCTAAAATAATTTCCCGATCCGTATCTTCCATACCATACTCCCTGCAATTTTCTGTTTATTCTACAAAAACCTACTTCTTTATGGTATGCCGCAAGGGCAAAGTCAAGGACTTAATGAGCATGTGCAAGCGCTACTCTCCTGTAGCAAAAAACTCCACCAAAGGCTTACTGATATCAGTTAATAATGATTTTTCCCCTGTTGACAAACAAGGCTTGTTCAAGTAGATATAAATTTCTTTTATGAAATGTATCAATCAACGTGGTGTCAGAACTTTTTCTCTTTTCACTGCTTGAAAAAGAAAGAAGAAAAGCAAGAATTGCCAAATTAGGTTGTCAAAATGGGAAAACCAGCCAGTACAAAAGCCAGTACACTTCATCCTGCTTTCAACAGCGAAGTTATTGCTGTTCCAGGCGGCGAACATCTGAACAGTTGTTTTTCGTGCGGGGCGTGCAGCGGCATATGCCCAGTCAGTCAAGCCATTCCTGAGTTTGATCCGCGAAAGATTATCCACATGATCCGCATGGGGATGAAGGATCGCTTGCTGGGCTCCGATTTTCTCTGGTACTGTTCCGGATGTAAATCCTGCATCTTTGTCTGCCCCCAGGATGTGCGTTTTGCCGAGATCATGGGTGCCCTGGCCCAGCTGGCCCTGAAAGAAGGCTATGTCAGCGAGCAGGATCTGATTGACAAAGGCAAGGCTGCTCAGGTGGAACGGGATCTCTGTGTCGCCTGTCTCACCTGTGTCCGGGTCTGCCCCTGGTCTATTCCCATGATTGACAAACAGGGAGTGGCAGTCATTGATGTTGAGACATGCAGGGCCTGCGGGATCTGCGTTGAAGAGTGTCCAGCCCGGGCAATCAGACTAAATGAATCTGAAGATGCGCGGTTAATTGCGGCCTGCGGAGTTTAAGCAGGAGGCTACGTGCACGAAAGTCGTTGATGAAGACGAGGAATATAAAATGAGTTTTGAACCAAAAATAACCCTGTTCAGTTGTCATTATGCATCACAGCAGAGTTGTGCTGAAAAGGGAAAAGAATTGCAGCAGCTCGGTTTCCCCGCAACCATTACCTTGGTCAGGGTCCCCTGTACTGGAAAAATACAGGTGACAACCCTGTTGCAGGCCTTTGAAGACGGGGCCGATGGCGTCTATGTGGTTGGTTGTCCGGTAGATGGCTGTCACAATGTCAAGGGAAGTGTCAGGGCAGCCAAAAGGGTGGCGGCAGTAAAAAAAGCCCTGGAAGAGCTCGATGTTGAGAGTGGAAGGATTGAGATGTTCCATCTTCCCCGCGGGCTTCACCCAGAATTTGTGGCCGCTGGGGTGGCAATGGATAAAAAGATCCGTACCCTTGGCCCAAGTCCTTTTCAGAGTTGAAATCAGGGAGAATAGAGGATGATTGTCGCAGAACGTAAGCCGATGGCTGAAATTATAGAAATGGTAAAAGATTGCTCCAGGGTATTGGTTCTGGCCTGTCGTGGTTGCGTAACCGTCTGTTCAGCCGGCGGCGAGCGCGAGGCTGCAGCCTTGGCCTCCCTGATCCGTTTGGGCATGAAAAAACAGGGCAAGACCATCCAGGTCATTGAAGGCAGTCTGGTCAGACAGTGCGACAAGGAGTATATCGACGCCATTGACGCCTGGGATGGTCAATACGATGCCATTGTCTCCACCGCCTGTGGAGTCGGCGTCAATTTTATCGCCAACCTGCGCAAAAAGACCGTAGTCTATCCCGCACTAAACACCACCTTCTTTGGCGGATCAACCGAGCAGGGCATCTGGACGGAACAATGCGCCGGTTGCGGTAACTGCGTTCTCCACCTCACTGGCGGACTTTGCCCTGTGGCCCGTTGCGCCAAGAGTCTGATGAACGGCCCTTGCGGCGGATCAGTGGGTGGCCGATGTGAAATCAACAAGAATACCGAATGTATCTGGCAGTCCATCCATGACCGCTTGGGTAGTTTTGGCCGCGGGTCGCAAATGGAAGCAATAGCCCCCATCCGTGACTGGTCAACAGCCGGCCATGGCGGCCCTCGAAAGACCGTCCGTGACGACCTGACGATTTCATGAGGTTATAAAAATACAGTCGAATACCCTCCTAGCACGAGAACACGTTAAGTAATCAGGTTTTTTCGTTCAAGAAACCAGAAATACAATTCCACAAAACACCTCAACAGCTTTCTCTAAAAAAACGTTTCTGCCTACATAGGCAGAAACGTTTTTTTGTTTCCCGTCCTCCCATGCGGCAATCTCTCCACTTTTGGAAAAACTGATTTTTACAGCCCATAAATAAAATCAGCCTTTACCCCCTTGCAATAATCAAACTCTCATCTTACTTTCTATAAAATTAATAATAAATACTATTCCTTATTCGGAATTTCCTTAAAAAGGATATCTGAATCAGATGTATTGAATAACTGCCATAACGGCACGATAAACAAAAGGAGTACATCATGGGCCGAAGTAGAAAAAAAGACAATCTGTTGAAATACTTTATGCAAATGAAAACACTTGTTGCCCTACCTGTTCTTGGTATCATCTGCCTTTTAACTCTATCCACGACTGCAGCCCAAGCCAAGTCTAGCATCCTCCTCTTTCTTCCCGCAATCGTCAATCATTCTCCCGCTCCTCCTGGAATAGGGACCCCGCCAAAAGGAAATGGCCAATACACCCTCATTGCCTGGAATGAATTGGGGATGCATTGCATGGATCCCAGCTATGAAGATTTTTCGGTTCTTCCCCCTTACAACACCCTATTAGCGCAAGTTATTCGCCGTGGCGACGGACCAGCTATTATCACATCCAACATTACCGTCGAATATCGAATACTTGGAAACACCCGTTCTGATAACAAAACGAACTTCTGGCAATATGCGCAAAAACTTTTTGGCTTGTCACAACCCCTTACCCCCAATATTGGCCTCAAAGGAAATGGCCTCAGTGGACGTATGACAGCGGCCGGAGACCATTTCGTTGCAGAGGCAATCCCACTCACCGAATATCTGGACAGCAACCTGAAAACACCTTATCCCTATCAGGTTGCTGAACTTGTGGCCAAGGACAGCAACGGCAACATTTTAGCCAGCACCCAGACCGTTGCCCCTGTTTCCACCGAAATGAACTGTGCAGCCTGCCATAATGACAACGGTTCAGCAAATCATGGTATTGCCACCGGCGTGGTGAAACAGAATATTCTTACACTCCATGATCAAAAGCACTCTACTACCCTCATGGCTCAACGGCCTGTGCTTTGCGCCAGTTGTCACAGTTCAAATGCCCTTGGCACTGCCGGCACAGGCATTCCTAGCCTGTCCAGTGCCATCCACGGAAGACATGCAGAAGTAGGCATTGACGATGGGACAATGACAGGGACCTGCTATAAATGTCATCCCGGCACTCAGACAAAATGTCTGCGCGGAGCTATGTTTGCAGCAGGGAAAACCTGTTATGACTGTCACGGCAACCTCGCAGCTGTAGGAAACCCAAACCGCAAACCCTGGCTTGACGAACCTCGTTGTGATAAATGCCACGACGCGGCATACGGTGAAAACAGCGGCACGTTATATCGCTTTTCTAAGGGACACCAAGGCATCTATTGTCAGGCATGCCATGGAAGTCAGCATGCCGAATATCCTTCAACACAACCAAATGACAACATCCAGTCAATTCTTCTCCAGGGCCATGCTGGAACCGTTGATACCTGTACGGTCTGCCATATAACACAACCTTCTTTCGGTGGTCCCCATCAAGATACCATGCACCCGATTGGCAATTCTTGGGTTAGCGGCCATCAAAGCGCCGACAAAAGTAACTGCGCCCAGTGCCATGGCACAACAAGCGCTGGTACCCCATACAGTGCGATAAAAGTTGCAGAAACCATCAATGCGGGAGTGTATGGGATTAAAAACTGGGCGGCTGGTTATCAGGTAAGTTGCTATAGCTGTCACAATGGCCCCAATCCCATTTCTGGCATGCACCCGATTGGCCAGAGTTGGGTTAGTGGCCATCAAGGCGCTGACAAAAGTACCTGTGCCCATTGTCATGGCACAACAAGCGCTGGCACGCCATTAAGCGCAGTAAAAGTTGCAAAAACCATCAATGCAGGTGATTATGGAATTAAAAACTGGGATGCGGGCTATCAAGTCAGTTGCTGGAGCTGTCACAGTGGCCCTAATCCTTGATTAAGTGATCTTGAGGTTTACCCCAAAAAAATCCCCGCATATTATGAGAGAGACACAACTGTGCCTCTCTCATAATATTTAGCACAGACAAAAGGATAAGAGGGGTAGTCGGTTAGCTCCACTTTCTTGCGAAAACTGCGTTGCCAGGCAACATTTCAACAAATATGAAATAAGTGTTATTCCCATATATTACTGACATCACTGACATTTTTCTCACATTCAGTTTCTTCTCATGAGAAGCTTATAGAGGGATTCCGTTTCAGGTGGAGCTAACCGACTACCCCCCAAGGATAATATCCCCCCGTTACAACTTCTCTTAATTCCAGTCTATTTCTCTTTCAGACCTGACAATTGATGTAAAGATGTAACTAAGGATTGGACAGGATGGCGGCGGAACACACAGATTGACAAATCTTAACTGGCTTCCGTCACCTGTTCTCCGGCAGCTCCCCGGCCATAATCATCATCAAAACGGACGATATCGTCTTCCCCCAGATAGCTGCCATTCTGCACCTCTATGAGTTCCAGGGCAATCACCCCTGGATTTTCCAACCTATGCTGGACACCGGCCGGGATATAGGTAGACTGGTTCTCATGCAGCAGAAAGACATCCTCACCATTGGTAATTCGGGCAGTTCCAGTGACAATTACCCAGTGTTCATGCCGATGATGATGCATCTGCATGGAAAGTTTTTCCCCTGGATAGACCGTTATCCGCTTGATCTGATACCGTGGCTGCTGTTCAAGGACCGTATAACTCCCCCATGGACGAAAAACCGTCCGGTGAAACCGGAATTCATCACGATGTTTTTTCTTCAGGCGGGTCACAATCTTTTTCACATCCTGGGACCGTGACAAAGGCGCCACCAGAACCGCATCCGCAGTCTCAATCACCAGCGTGTCTTCAAGGCCAACGGTTGCCACCAGCTTGCTCTCTGAACGTACCAGACAATTTTTAGTATCTTCAAGGATCACATCACCGGTACTGACGTTCCCCTGCCCATCCTTGGTGGATATCTTCCACAAGGCCTTCCAGGAACCGATATCACTCCAGCCAAGATTTGCTGCCACCACCGCTACCTTATCGGTTTTTTCCATCAAGGCATAATCAATGGAGTCACTAGGAGACAAGGCCATGGCCTTGCTGTCTAAGCGATAAAATTTTCCATCCCGCAAACCATGGCGAACAGATTCGGTCATGGCCAAGAGCATCTCTGGGGCATGAATCTCCATCTCGGAACGGAAGGTCTTGATGGAAAAGGCAAACATCCCACTGTTCCAGAAGTAATTTCCACTCTCGACATAGGCCATGGCCGTGGCCAGATCAGGTTTTTCCTTAAACGAGAGGACAGAGCTACCTTCACCCCGTTCTATATACCCATAGCCAGTTTCCGGACTCTGTGGCTCAATGCCGAAGGTAACAATGGCCCCTCCAGCCGCCAGCTCCACCGCCTTCTGCACCGCCTCGATAAATGCTTCCTGACGCAGGATCAGATGATCGGCTGGCAGCACCAGCAGGATGGTATCGTCATCACTTGTCAGAGCGCAGAACTCCACGGCCGCACACACCGCCGGCGCAGTATTGCGGCCAAGGGGTTCAAGGAGGATAGAATAACTGGCGACAACGGCCAGGGCATCAATCTGACTGCGGGTAATAAAACGATGTTCCTCGCCGACTACCACCACCGGGGCAAGAACATCCTCAAGCTGACAGACCCGCAGCACCGTGGTCTGGAGCAGGGAATTCTCATCAATCAACGGCAAAAGCTGTTTGGGATACAGCTCCCGAGACAGAGGCCACAACCTGGACCCAGTGCCACCGGCCAGGATTACGGGCTGGATTTCATACATGTTGTTTCTCCTTGGGAAAGCCTGATAATTATCAGACTTCAACCTTGTCTTGTTCTGTTTCTATCGCATACCAATCAATCTTTCTCGTTATATACATAACCGCAGTCAGGACAATAAAGAGCCCCATACTGCCCATGATCAAAGCATAATCTTCTAATTGAAGCACAACAAACAAGTATGCATACAAAATTGTCAGCACGCCCGAAATAGTAAAAGAAAACCGCAAATTCTTGAGTATTCCCATAGAGTAACAAGTAATAACAAATGTAACCGCCAGAGCAGAGAGTATGTATGCAAAATTAAAATTTATATACTCAGATAGGGAAAGCAATAAAGTATAAAACAGCAGAATAGCCATACCGATCAAAAGATATTGTATGGGATGAACTCTGCGTTTATTGATTATTTCTGAAAAGAAAAAAGCAGCAAATGTAAAAACAATAAACATAACAGCATACTTGGAAAGTCTTGTTGTTTTTTGATAAATATCTGCTGTCAAAATTAATTTCAACCCAAATGCCGATTCCATCACCTTGTATTGACTGCCTTCCCAAAATTGAGGATAATTTCTATTCAAATGCAAGACTTTCCATTCTGCCGAAAAGCCATCCTTTGTCACCTCCCTTGATACGGGTAAAAAGGCTCCATTAAAACTTGGAGAAGGCCAACTTGATTGAATTTTAACAATATTAGTCTCGGCAACAGGAATAAAACTGATTTGCTGACTGCCATTGAGGTTCAAAGAAAAGGAAAAAGAATTCACCCCATCCGAAGATAAGGGTTGTATCAAAGCTCCAACTCCAGAAGAAGCTATGTCTGCTGTTTTCAGCCCCGGATTACAATCATAGCTGGACTGATTGAATTTAACGACTATTCTCTCCTGAATTCCGCGCATATCCGTAATTCCAATTGAAAAAAAGGTCTTATCCCAAAGGATGTTTTCCTGATTGATATTTAATTGATCCAGAGGTGGAAGCTTAAAATTGCCATCAAAGGTAAGTACCATATTGTACAACACTGCCTCATAGAGACTTCTATATCGAACCTCCGGCTTTATCCTTCCTGAAATATTTAATGTTTCCGGAAGGATATATAGATAATTTACATTAAATTTTTCTTTGTCTTTATCATCTTTATAGAAATGTTTATACGGTATGGTAATAAATGGCCCCGTAATTGTTTGACTTGCCCCCCATTTCTCGCTGAGTTCACCGACCACCGAATTTCTCCTCAACTCCCTTTCATTGATTAGAGAACTTATCATCATTGTTGGTATCAAAAGTGCCAACACCAGAATGCCAATTGACACTATTTTTAACGTTGCGGAATTCTTGACATAAGCAGATGCTTTTTTTATGGGATCTTGTGAAATGATCATTTTCCCCTCTCTGGGAATAAATTTTACTCATGCATAGATTTGTAATTAACTCTTATCCCTGATAAGGGCCAACAGCTCCCTGGTTTTTTCGGCCAGCAGTGCTGGATCATTGCGGCTCTCCACATTGAGGCGGAGCAGCGGTTCGGTATTGGACTTGCGGATATTAAACCGAAAGTCGGGAAAAGTCACACTCAGACCGTCGGTTTCATCCTCTTCCCCCTGCGCAAATCGGGCCTTGACCCGGGCAATGGCCGCATCCGGGTCATCGACCACGCTGTTGATCTCGCCGGAGACCGGATAGGCCGCCATCCGGTCTTCCACCAAACTAGTGAGAGTTACATTCTTTCTGGAGAGGAGCGAGCAGATCAGCAGCCAGGGAACCATCCCCGAGTCGCAGTAGCCGAAATCCCGAAAATAATGATGGGCGGACATCTCACCGCCGTAGATCGCATCCTCCTGGCGCATCCGCTCCTTGATGAAGGCGTGGCCGGTCCGGGTCATCACCGGGATCCCACCTGCACCCTGTACCTGTTCCTGGGTATTCCAGATCAGACGCGGATCATGAAGGATCTTACCATTCGGTTCCTGGGCCAGGAGCTCCTGGGCCAGCAGGCCGACGATATAATAGCCCTCAATGAAATTGCCCTGCGCATCCCAGAAAAAACAGCGGTCAAAATCACCATCCCAGGCAATACCCAGATCGGCCCCGTGCTCACGCACCAGCCGGGCAGTCTCTTCTCGTTTTTCCGGCAGCAAGGGATTGGGGACGCCATGGGGAAAGGTGCCGTCCGGCTCATGAAAGGCCTTGATAAAGGTAAAGGGCAGATGCGGCTCCAGCAGATCAATCACCGCCCCGGCGCAGCCATTACCGCTGTTGACCACCAGCTTCAGGGGTTTCAGCGTGGCCAGATCTACATAGCCAAGGAGGTGCTGGATATAGCTGGCCTTGCCGGCAACGCTGCTCCGTTTTCCTTTAATCGCTGACAACGCCGCCAACCTGTCGCTGACAATCATCTCCGCCATTGCCTTCAGTCCCGATTTTCCGGTCACGGGCCGCGACCCAACCGTCACCAGCTTCATGCCGTTATAATCCGCCGGATTGTGACTGGCGGTGACCACAATTCCACCATCCACCCCATCCGACTCCAGACTGAAGGCTGCGTGATAAATCTCCTCCGTGCCGCACAGGCCCAGATCCAGGATATCGACCCCTGAGTCGAGCAACCCTGAGATCAGGGCCTTGGTCAGTGATGCACTGCTCAGACGGATATCACGCCCGACCACCACCTTTCGCGGCGCAAAGACGGCGGCAAAGGCCCGCCCTATGTCTCTTGCCAATTGCGGGTTAAGCTCGTCCGGTACCCGGCCCCGGATGTCATAGGCCTTGAAACAGGCCGGGATGGTTAGAGTGGTTTTCATCGGTTTGTTCTCCTGCTACTGAATTGCTAGGCCAGACGCACCAGCTCGACCGCGCCCATCGCCCCCATCACCTCACCACAGATCACCACGGCCCCTTCGATGCCCTCGATCTCCCTGGCCTTGGCCAGCGCCCGCTCAACACCTGCCTTGGCACTGAGCGTTGTGCCCACCTCATTGCCAATACAGGTTGCCATAGCATCGGCCAGGGCTGTTGATCTGGCCACCACGGTCACCGCATCGGCCTTACCAAAACTAAGCGAATGGCCCACTGTGCCTGATGAGGTACAGACCCCAACCGGCATCTGCGAAGGGAGCAGACGCAGACCAACCTTATAACTCAGTGGGGACTGCCCGGCAAAGATGGCCACCGAACACTCCTGGAGCCGCTGCACATAAATATCCCCACCATTTTCGACAATAATCTCTTCAACCCCCTCGGCTGCCAGCGCCTTGCCTACAAACTCGGCAATGGCGCCTGCCACTGCGGCCATGGGGCCAACCCCTGCCTGCTGAGCAGCGGCAAGCATCTCTCGTACCAGGGGCGGCGCCAGAAAATCCATGGCCATGGGATCAAGCGTTGCTAAAAACAGCGGATGCTTTACAATATAATTTTCAAGCTGCAGACGATACTGAAGGACAAGCTCGGTTGCCCGCTCTTTCACATCCCTTGTAGCAAGGATATGGAGATCAGTCTCCTGAATCAACACCTGGGTTGCCACCAGTCCTGTCTGATCCGGAAACTGGCGATAACTCCGGATGCGGTATGATTCCGGTTTTTTAAGGCGTCTTCCTGCTTTCATATCCATTTCCTGACTGCTATATTCCCGACCATATGATTATGATGCCGGCTCGACGCGATCTTGTCCTTCTTTTTACCCGTTACCCCGAACCTGGAAGGTGCAAGACCCGACTTATTCCGGCACTGGGACGGGATGGGGCCGCAGATCTCCACCGGGATATGACCCACCGGGTCCTTGCCCAACTGACCAAACTGGCAGCCATCCACCCACATCTCCTGGAGATCCACTACGACGGTGGCACCGAGGAGCAGATGCGCTTATGGCTCGACGCGGGCCGCCACTACCGGCAGCAGGCAGATGGCGACATCGGCTGCCGGATGCAGGCTGCCATCTGCCGTCACCAAAGCCGGATGCAACGACTGCTTCTCATCGGCTCCGACTGCCCGGACCTTACCGCCGAGATTCTGGAGGAGGCCTTTATTGCCCTAACCACTCATGATCTTGTCCTGGGCCCGGCCTTTGATGGCGGCTACTACCTGATCGGAACGCGCCAGGAAAGCTCAAGTCTTATCTGCCGCACCCTGTTCCAGGATATGCCATGGGGTACGGATGATGTGTACCCAAC